>DAOQGS010000050.1:0-11614 GCA_035338675.1 Cellvibrionaceae bacterium | reverse complement strand
AGATGATCGCGGCTGAGATTGGTAAACACGGCACCTGCGAAGTGCCCCCCCGCTACCCGGCCCTGGTCCAGGCCGTGGGAGGAGACTTCCATGGCCACCTGGGTAATGCCCTCATCTACTAGGCGGCGCAAAATACGCTGCAGGATGATGGCATCAGGGGTGGTCTTGCCGGTGTCGGTAAGCGTCGCACACCAATGGCCAAAGCCTAGAGTGCCAATCACCCCACCCTTCTGATTGGTGACGGCTTCGAGCAACTGGGCCAATAAAAACGCCGTGGTGGATTTGCCATTGGTGCCAGTGATGCCGACAAGCGTCATGGCACGGCTCGGGTGCTGGTAAAAATCCGCCGCCCACTGGGCCAAATTCGCCTTGGGTGATGGCAGCGGCAACAGCCTATCCGCCGCCAGGCTGGGCAGCGGCAGCGCATCATCCACCACAATCCAGCGGGCGCCTTTTTGCAACGCCTGGGTTATGTGGGTGCTGCGCAAAGGCTCTGCGGCGAGGGCAAAAAACACATCGCCAGGTACAACCTGGCGACTGTCGAGCTGCAATCCGCTGGCTTCAAGGCGCGCGCAAGCGGCATCGATATTTGGCAAAAAGGCCCCGAGGGGCCTTGTGTAGGTATGCGTCATGGGCTTGCGGCCGCCACTTGGCGCGGTAGCGCCGGAGGCACGTTGAGTAACCGCAACGAGCCATCCGCCACCTTGGCAAACACCGGCGCGGCCACATCACCTCCGTAATAGCTGCCCTTGGTGGGTTCATTGATGACCACTACGGAGACAATTTCAGGATTATCCGCAGGTGCCATGCCCGCAAATATGGCCACGTATTTATTCTCCGCATAACCGGTGGCATCCACCTTGTGGGCTGTGCCGGTTTTACCGGCAAAGCTGTAGGACTCCAACCGAGCTCGATAGGCTGTGCCGCCGGGTTGTACCACGGTTTTAAGCATTTCATTCATCTGTGCCGCCACTTTGGGGGAGACAATTTGCTCAGGTTTTTTATCATCCAGCACTTTGGCATCCTTTTTTAACAGGCTGACAGAATGAAATCGCCCTTGATTGGCAATCATCAAATAAGCTTGCGCCAGCTGCAAAGGCGTTGCACTCATACCCATACCAAAGGCCAAAGTGGCCCGCTCAATGGGCTGCCATTTAGCGTGGCTGGGCAACACACCTGCGCTCTCCCCAGGAAATCCAACCCCGGTAATTTCACCAAAACCACTTTTATGCAATAAATCGCGCACGGATTGCGGCTCTAAATCCAGGGCTAATTTACTGATACCTATTTGACTGGATTTTTGAATAATGGTGGTTAAATCAATTGGGCCTAAATTGTGTTTATCCTTTAGCGTTTTGCTGCCCACCTGCAAATAACCGGGGCTAGTATTAATAATTGTGTCCGGTTTATAGCGGCCCGTTTCCAGCGCGGCCATTACCGTAAAAGGTTTAATGGTGGAACCGGGCTCCACCACATCGGTAATGGCGCGGTTGCGCAAATTATTTAAGGGCACATTGGTGCGGTTATTGGGGTTGAAACTCGGCTGATTGGCCATGGCCAGTATTTCACCGGTTTTAGCATTTAACACCACCACACTGCCCGATAGCGCGCCACGCTCTTCCACCTGGGCTTTTAAGGCTTTATGGGCAACATACTGCAAGCGCAAATCAATGCTCAGCTGCACATCTTTACCGGCCACCGCCGATTTTTTCAGGCCCAGCTCTTTTACCACATTGCCTTTTAAATCCTTAATCACTTCTTTAGTGCCTGGGCTGCCGGTTAACCAGCTATCCAGCGCCAATTCCATACCCTCTTGGCCGTGGTCATCAATATTGGTAAAACCTACTAAATGCGCAGCTACCTCACCCGCCGGGTAATAACGCTCATATTCCTCTTCAACCCCCACACCAGGTATTTGCAGCTGGGTAATTTCTTCGGCATCGTGGGGCGGTAGTTTGCGCGCTAAATAAATAAATTTGCGGTCCGCATTGGCGGCAATTTTTTTCTCGATTTCAACCGTAGTTAATTTCAAGGCCTTAGCCAGGCGCGGAAAATCTTTGCTGTCCACCTTCTGAGGATTGACAAAAATCGATTGCACCGGCGTGCTCACCGCCAGCAATTCGCCATTGCGATCGGTGATCATGCCGCGATAGGCACTGATTTTTTCCTGCCGCAAGGTGCGCGATTGGCCCTGCTGCTGCAGAAAATCGTAGCCGCGCTCTTGGCCGGGTAATACCTGCAATTGGGCCAAATGCCAAATCATGGCGCCGGGCATAATGCCCAGCAGCGCGCACAATAATGTCAATCGCCATTTGGCAAGCAAACGAATCATGGAGTGTCCTTAACTAAAACACAGTTGTTCTTTTTCATAGCGCATCCTTAGGCAGAGCAATAAAACGCACATTGCTGGGGTTAACCATTTTTAATTGCTCGCCCGCCACGCTTTCCACCCGCGCATAGGCGGCCATGGAGCTTTTCTCTAACATTAATTGGCCGGATTCCACTTGCAGGGCATTTAATTCCCGGCGGGTATTTTCCAAACCGGCAGTGGCCTTGCGCGCCAAGTGGGATTCATACACAACCGCCAAGGCGGACCCTAAACAGCCCATCCACAGCAGTGCAATAATCAAAAAACGGCTCATGACTAATACTTATTTTTATTCAAGGGTTCCTGCCCAACTGGGCTTAATTTTTCTGCCACCCGCAACACGGCGCTGCGGGCACGCACATTATTTTTTAACTCTTCACTACCGGCCTTAATCGGCTTGGTCACCAATTCCATGGTGCGGTTAATTTGGTCGGCGCGAATAGGCAAGCCTTTAGGAAAATCCTCGCCTTTAGCACCTTCCTTAAAAAAACGCTTAACGATGCGATCTTCCAAGCTGTGAAAACTAATCACCGCCACGCGCCCACCCGGTTTCACTATTTCAAAGGCGGCACTTAAGCCCTGCTGCAAATCGTCTAATTCTTTATTGATAAAAATGCGAATGGCCTGAAAAACCCGCGTAGCCGGGTGTTTTTCCCGCTCCCATTTAGGGTTGGCGGCGGCCACCACATCGGCTAAATCCTTGGTGCGCTCAAAGGGCTTTTTCTGCCGCCGCGCCACAATGGCCCTTGCTATACGGCGGGCAAAACGCTCTTCGCCATAATCAAAAAAAATCTGCATCATCTGCGCTTCTGCTGCGCTGTTAATCCACTGGGCGGCGTTTTGGCCGGTTGTGGTATCCATACGCATATCCAACGGGCCATCCTGCATAAAACTAAAACCGCGCTCTGGCTGGTCTAATTGCGGCGAAGAAACACCTAAATCCATCAACACACCATTAATGGCGCCGTGCAAATTTAATTCGCTCACCACTGCAGAAAGCTCAGCAAAACTGCTGTGAATAAGCTGCAAACGCCCATCACCTGCAAATACCTGCCTACCATATGCAATGGCTTCAGGGTCTTTATCAAAGGCTAACAAACGGCCGCTAGGCCCCAAGCGCTGCAATATTTCCCGTGTATGGCCGCCGCGGCCAAATGTGCAATCGATGTAAATACCGTTGGCATCCTGCACCAGTGCATCCACCGATTCGCGCAGCAAAACCGAACAATGTAATTCCTGGCTCACAAAGAAAGACTCAACATTTCAGGCGGTAATTCGCCTTCTAAATCATCCGCCAAGGTGTTAAGCCAAGCCGCCTCATCCCACAATTCAAATTTTTTCCCCAACCCCACCAGCATCAAATTTTTATCTAGGCCTGCGTAATCGCGCAGGGTGGGTGGAATTAACAAGCGCCCGGCGCTATCGAGTTCAAGGGGTGTTGCATAACCAATTAACAGGCGTTGGGCACGCAGGGCCGCTTTGTTAAAACTGGGTAAGGCTTCGATCTTGGGCAGAATTTGCTCCCACTCGGGCTCCGGGTAGAGCAGTACACAGCGATCTTGAGTGTGTGCCGTCAACACCACGCGCCCCTGGCATACAGACGCAAGGGACTCCCGGCATTTAGCCGGTACCGCGATGCGGCCCTTCGCATCCATATTGATTGCGTGACTACCTTGAAACACGCATCCCCACCAACAAGCTCATTTACCCCACCAACCTCCACAAAAAAACACTTTTTACCACTTCGATACACTATATGCGGGAACCTAGTAAAGTCAAGGCGAGCGGGCAGAAAGCCGCGGAAATTGGCAAGCCAAGGCGTAAGTTAGTGCACGCTTTGGTCGCAATTTGTACGGTTAGAGGCGGCAGGCAGGGCTAAAGGAAGCCAATGAAGGTTTAAGCGAGACGTGTTTTTGACCGCCCACACCGGCGGGGGCATGTAAAAATCACTGGGATGCGGCTGATGAATTAATGCAACGATAGGAACCTCAGCACGGGTAGCTGGGGTTAATCTGCGGAACA
Organism: Cellvibrionaceae bacterium; assembly: GCA_035338675.1. Lineage (GTDB taxonomy): Bacteria > Pseudomonadota > Gammaproteobacteria > Pseudomonadales > Cellvibrionaceae > CAMCXE01. Next base: position 7,224 of record DAOQGS010000050.1, on the reverse strand, counting down.
GCTTAGGAGTGAGGATCGCTTACGGGCGTAAAGGAGGCTAAAAACAGTGGAATTTCACTGGCGGGTAGAGGTTTAGAATAGAAATAACCTTGAAATACATCGCAGCCTAAGGCTACCAAATGTTGGATCTCTGCATAGGATTCCACTCCTTCGGCCACCAGCAGCAAATTCATCCGCTTGGCGATGGAAATGATCGATTCAACGATTAATACATTGTGCGGGTCGGCAAAAATATCCCGCACAAACGCGCGGTCGATTTTGATGGTGTCTAAATGAAAGTTTTTTAAATACTGCAACGAGGAATAACCGGTGCCAAAGTCATCAATACTAATCTGCACTCCCAAGGCGCTGATCATGTTGAGTGTCTTCACCACTTCAGATGCCGAGGTCAGCAGTGTTCCCTCGGTAATTTCAATCTCCAGCAGATGCGGGTCAAATTGCTCGCGCTCTAAAATATTCTGTAAATCCCCATATAAATCATGCTTGAAATGATCCACGGAAATATTCACTGAGATCATAAGCCTGCGGTCATTAAAATAGGGGCATTGCTGCGCCCATGCGGCCATACTGCGCACCGCCTGGGTAATAACCCAGCGGGTCAAATCAATAATGCAGCCGTTTTCTTCTGCAATGGGAATAAATTCCAAGGGCGAGACAAAGCCAAGCTCGGGGGTTGTCCACCGCAACAGGGCTTCAAACCCTACCACCTCTTGGCGGCCATAGGAGATTTTAGGCTGAAAATGTAACGCCAATTCGTTATTAACAATCGCCTTCTGCAGCGCTCGCTCAATTAATTTGTGGCGCTCGTACTCAACGTACATCTCCCGCGTAAATAAGCGAAACGCATCCTTACCCGCGCGTTTAGCGGCATACATAGCCATATCGGCAGATTTCAGTAATCTCTCTGCATATTGCGCATCCTGCGGATACGCAGCTACACCAACACTGGCCGAAACAAAAATACGTTTTTCTTTAATAGCAAACTCGCGCCTAAAGGTGCGCAATATCCGCTGCGCCACCTTGAGTAAATCCGCCTCGGTATCAATTTCACGCAACACAATGGTAAATTCATCGCCGCCCATGCGCGAAACCAAATCGTGGTCGCGCACACAGGACAACAAGCGTTTAGAGGCCGCTTTTAATAAACGATCACCATAGTCGTGGCCAAAACTATCATTAACCTCTTTGAATTTATCCAGATCGATAACCAGCAAGAAAAAAGGCTTACCGGTACCCTCAGCCTCTTTTATCTGCTCGGCCAAAACGCGGTTAAAATTAGCGCGATTGGACAACCCGGTTAAAGAGTCGGTAAAAGCGGACAGGATCAACTGTTTTTCGGCAAGTTTTTTCTGGCTAATATCGCGAACAATTAAATTATTCAGACGGACATTATTAATCTCTTGGGGCCACGCGGTTAAATTTAGCACCAGGCTAGCGCCGCGTTTATCGGCGGCAAAATAATCTTCTTCCCCCTTACCATCGATCAGGTAGGCTATATCACTTACCACATCCTGGGACTGGCCGCGTTTAATACCCAAGAAACTAATATGCTTGCTGATAAGGGTTCGCCGATCGTAATGAAATAAATTTTCCGCTTTATTATTCAGGTCGATAATATACCCAGCCGAATCCGTTTTGATATACGCATCATTAACTGAATTGATAAAGCGCTGAAATAGACTCTTATCCGACACCACCATAAAAAACAAGGGGTTCGATTCTTTCTTAGAGCGCGAAAAGGTGATTGAAGCCGGAAACACCTCACCAAGGGAATTAACTGGCAATAAATCCTCAAAAACCAATATCTCATCAGTACACTCCATGGATTTCAGATGATTAAATATTGTATTCACGCGTTGATGGCACTGGGCATCAAATAAAGTATGCACTTCATCGATAATCATTTCAGTGGAGGTGCGGCCAAACATGGATTCTGCCGCCGGGCTAAACAACTCAATGCAGCCTCGCCCATCAAATACCACCAGCGCATCGGTGGAGGTGGACAATATATTGTCGAGTAAATTTTGCTGGTATTCAAAGGCCTTAATAAGGCTAAACCGCTCACTGACATCATTGATGCCAACCAGAATAAACGTCTCCTCGCCCTCATCAAGAAATGAAAAAGACACGGTGATAAAACTCACCGGAGGGCGATTGATGGGCAGGCTAATAACATTTAATTCGGCGCTGCGCACGCGCATGGCCTCGGCAACCTCCTCGAAGGTTCGGCAGCCCACCAGGTCGGAACGGCTAAAATCCAATAACTGGTCTAAATGCACTCCAACCGGGTTAGCGGTTAAAACCGCTAGGGCGCGCTGATTTATATCAAGGACAATTCCCTCGCAATCACACAGTAACATGGGTACAGGTAAGGAGTGGAGCAAGACGCCAATGTGACCGGCCATATTAAATAAACTTCTTGATGGTCCCGATCACACTTTCACCACGGAAAGGTTTAATGATCCATCCCCGCACGCCCAGCTCTTTGCCGCGCTCTTTGGATACGCGGTCGAATTCGGTAGTCAACATAATAAATTGGGTGCTGCAATCAGGTAGCTCCTGCCGCACCCGCTCAATCATGGTGAGGCCGTCCATCACAGGCATATTAATATCAACAATAGCCAGCGGGATGTCTTTGTGTTCCTTGAGCAACAAGAATCCCTCCAACCCGTTGCAGGCAATGAGCGAGTCAATCCCATGTCCTTTTAGAAACGAGGAGACCTCGTTTACCATCACAGCCGAGTCATCGATCAACATGACTTGCGCCATAGACTTACCCCCACCCTTTTAATTGATATAACAGGCCCATACGCCGCCTGCTTGTTTATTTTAGATCAAGATGGCCGGGTTGTACGAAAACCTCAATATATAAACTACACTGGTAAAATTGGGCATGTCACAGGCTGCAACCCCGCGTATTGAGTAGCCCGTTGCACTACACGGGCGGCCAACACTGGCGAAGTAGTATTCAATGGACTGCAAAGCTATCAATCAATGCACACTGGCAATATGGTTAACACTATCAACATCCAAACTGTAATAGCTATATAAAGGCTGCACCATGCTAGCATTGACGCGAACCATTCACCCCATTAACTGCAGTGCAATTGGGTGTACGATATTGGTATACGATAAAAACGATGAAGCTGTGGACTTGATTAAGTCACTTTCGGCTGACGGCATCATCGTGGCCCCCGAACATGAAGACATGGGCCTGCTGGAAACCATTGCGCAGCTAAGCCTCACGCAAAGTGATATCTGCGCGGTTTTTATCAGCGAAGAATTTGATAGTGAAGGTTTGACAGGAATTGAAATAGCAACGCGGATTCACAGCACCAAAAGCAATATACCTATTTTCATGCGCTTGGCAGGCAACCGAACAGTAAACGATTTGCCACCGGAGCACCATCAGGCTATTACCGGCTACTACAACACCAGCAGCCCTGAGCGACTAAAAAAAATTACCGACCATTTCTTATATGGTTTTTATTTCCCCAATTATCTGGTGCATATTTTTATTGAAGCCGGATTACTCACGCTTAACTCCGCCATTAAAAACTGCGAAATTAAAAGCTCTGTGCCGTTTTTAATTTACGATTACACCCTAGCCACTGAATTTACCAGCATCCTGCCCATTCAGCTGCCCTTTGGCAATGGCGCTATTACCTTCTCCATTAATGAGAGCGATGCGCTGAACCTTATTGAGCACGAACATACCGCGCTTAAACGCACCCAAAACTCAAACGACCACTGCAATCAATTTATCAGCGAGATCACCAATCAGTTTTGGGGCAAGGTGCGCCGCATGTGCCAACTGGCCTACGGCAATGAACAACACAGGGCTCCTGTTAACATCCCCATCATTGTTAACCACAAACAAAAATACGTTAATTTCGGTAACCATACGCCGCAACTGTGTTTTCGCTATCTTTTAATTAAAAATCATTTAATTCCAGAAGCCATCAATGTGGAATTTAAAATTATTTTTAATAGCATCTTAAGGCCCAAAGATTTTTATGAGCTGATACCGAGAACCACTAACCCTATAGACGATGACCACTTCGAAGCTTTTCCATAGCAACCCGGTGATTTAGCGCCTACTCCGGAAAAGAGCGTAATTATTAACCCGGCGGCAATTAGTGCCGGGTTAATAAAGGCGGCAAGGATGCCGCGCCCCAGGTGCAAACCGCCGCGAGCCACACTAGAACAAGAAAATCCGCGCATTTTCATAGGTCTAGTGCGGCGAAGGCAAAATAGATCAGGACGATCTATTTTGCCTTCGGGTTAATAAGGGCCTATGTATACTCGACTCGCGATAGCAAGGGTGCGCCCTATCAAACCAACAGCTTAATGCCTTCGGCTTGGATTAAAACTTGGCCGACAGGTTGGCGTAAAATGCTTTGGCGGGCTTTGAGCGAAGCAAGGAATGAGAAAAAAAAGGAAAAAAGAGGGGGAATCAAGCGGAAAACCACACCAAACCCCGCAAGGCTTGGTGTGGTGTGCAAACTAGTTAGCCTTTAACAAACCGAGTTTGTAGGGGCGTGCATCATAGGTGCCGGTATAACCGTTTAGGTTGGCACCTTGATACAAGAACTGCATTTTACAGGCATCAATTTCCATTTTTTCATCGTAACCGGCGCGGATCATTTCGCCGTGGCTAATTTGTCCACTCCAAGCGCCCGATGGGAAAGTCACATTGTTTAAACCGGCAAATGGGTCGCTTTCTGATGTTTTATGGGGCACCCATGGGCCGTCTAAACTAGTGGATGTCCAAGAGCGGAAGAAACGCTTCGACTCAGCGGAGCCCCAGCCTTCCACCAACAATAGGTATTTATTCACGCCTTTAAGCTTATAAACATTGCCGGCCTCGAACAAAATACTCTGCCCACCAGCGCCCTGCACATTGGCCACTTTAACTTGGCTGACGTTAAAGTTAGGGAAATTCGCAATGGTTGTGCTCACGTAATACATCTTGCCATCGTCTTTAAAGAAGTAGAGATAACAATTGGCAGAATCACAAATCACCCAATAATCCAAAGCGCCGCCGTATTGGTCGTTGCCGGGCCACAGGGTTTTAGGTGCACTCCAACCGGATTCAAGGCTGCTAGACGTTGTGTATTTCGCTGGCCACTGGGTGAAGATGTACCATTTATTTTGCGGGGCAAAATAAAACACTTGTGGCGCCACGGTGGAGCTGCCACCAGGAGCAAATGATTGATAAGTGCCGGTAGCCGCCTGACTAAAATCGGCGAAACTGGTGTACATGGATTTGTAACCGCCGTTATAAACCGTGGCAAATACATGGTACTTATTGTTGTAATACACAATGCTGGGGTCTTTAACCGACGCATCACCGTTGCGCGGATTAATCACGGGTGCGGCTGAAGATGTCCAGCGAATTGAGCTGGGCACATCGCAGCCGCCACCACCTGGATCGGTGATAGGTGGCTCAACAAATTTGCCGCCCGCATTTGAATAAATCGCAAACCCACTGATAGTTGCGTTATCCACGCTCGCGGTAAGATCAATGGTGAGTTTCTCGTCGGACACACGAATGTTGTTTATCACCACATCGTAGGAAGTGTCTTGGCCAACCATATCGAATAAATCAATATTTTGAACCGCTGGTTGCCCTTCTACACTCACGCTAAAAATACGTGCGGCGCGAGTTGTTTGATACAGCTCGGCAAAGTGCAGTTTTACACTGTAGGTAGAATTGGTAACTGGCACTTCGTATTTGAAGGTGCCGTAACGCTCGGTTTGGTAAAGGGTGCCGCCTTGAACTGTGTCCGCAGTTGAATTGGCGGTGCCAGCGGTAGAAAAACGATCCGCCTGGTATTGCACACCATTGAGTGTAACAGCGGGGCCACCGGCATTAACGGCATAAACCAAAGTTGAGCCAGCTGGGATGCCACTTGATGTGGACGTGGAACTAGATGAGCTGGATGAGCTACTGGAGGATGAACTGCTTGATGAACTGCTGGTTCTACCCGAGGAGGAACTACTCGATGAACTGCTAGAAGACGATGAGCTGCTCGATGAACTGGAAGACGAACTTGACGAGGTTGTTTGTGGCGGATTATCACCGGTGCAGGCTGTTAAAAAAGACGTTAACACCACTGACGATAATAAGCCCTGCCAACTAATGGGCCTTAGGCCACGAATCACTTTGCTAATTAAAAGTGCACTCATGTTACAAATCTCAATGTTTTGATGAATATTTACCTGCATTGTATAACCCACATCAATGCCAGGAGGGATTCGGTGGCTTCACACTCAACCCACCTCTTTTTATCGTTTTATCAAAAAACACGAAATACTAATGAATTTATGGAAAAAAGGTGGATGTCCTTATCCACTAAGAGGGCTAGCTGAGATTACCTATGAAAACTACTGCTTGGGATTCTGTTTGATGTAATTCATCAACCAGGTTAACGAAGGACGCGCTTGGCCATTGGCAGACATTAAGCCGGAGCCGGTAATCCAAGTGCTGCCTTCTACATACCCCCAAATGGTTATACCCTTGACCGCTGGGTGCGCCCACAATACAGGCATGTGATTTTGGAAATTCTGCAATTGTTGTTGGTCGTTAGTTAAACCAATATCGTATTCAGAAATATAAATAGGCACTTTCAATTGGTTGTAAATATTATCCAATTGAGTCTTCAATGAGGCAGCGGGGTAGTTAGTCACATCGTGAGACTGCATACCCACGGCATCAATATAACCACCTTGGGCAAGTGGTTTGGCCAGGTCGATAAATTGCTGATGCTGATATTGGAAAGTGTTGTAATCATTCAAAATCAGAATCGAATTAGGACAGTATTGGCGAGCCAATTGGAAAGCCTTTTGAATCCAGTTATTACCGAAGGCCCTCTGAGCGTAAGCTGCAGGCTGGTGTCCTTGCACCGCTTCGTTCACCACGTCGATCATAGCGGTGTCGGGGTAACGGGTGCAGTAATCGCGGATCCACTCTTCGATTTCAGCAGCCATATCGGTTGCGCTTACAGAGTTATTAGTCGCCCAAGTTGGTGCCTGCGCGCCCCACACAAATGTGTGCGCTTTAACAGGAATACCCGCCATACGAGCGTACTTATAAATGTTATCGAGCGGCCCCCAATTATATTGGTCGCGAGTGCCTTCCACAGAGCCCCATTTACCTTCGTTCTCAGGCGTAATTTGATTCCAGTACTGACCGAAATCAGAGCGCACTGCGCCGCGAGT
>DAOQGS010000049.1:0-11619 GCA_035338675.1 Cellvibrionaceae bacterium | reverse complement strand
GATGGCCGCCGCCTGCTCCAATACCTTCTGCGCCTGCTCGACGATCTGCTCCCCCAAGGGCGTTGGGTAAACACGGGTTTTAGAGCGCTCAAACAAAATAGTGCCCAGTTCATCCTCCAGCTTTTTAACCGCGATGCTTAAAGTAGGCTGGGAGACATTGCAGCGCTCAGCGGCGCGGCCAAAATGTTGCTCCTGGGTTAATACCACTATGTAGCGCAATTCAGTTAAGGTCATACGTTAACCCACATTATCTAATCTCCCATGACAACAGATGCTCAAAAACTTTTATGGATTGGCTGCGGCGAACTGGCCGGGCAAACCCTGCCGCTGCTGGGCCACTACGCCATCACCGGCCTCAGCCGCCGCTATAAACCCTACCTGGCACAGCACACCTTTTGGCAGGCGGACTTAAACGCCCAAAACCTTAGCCCGCCCCTGGGCGAGCAAAATTTTAGCGCTATTGTGATTACCCTCGCCCCAGGCTCCTACAGCGCAGAGGCTTACCGCTCCACATACTGGTTAAATACCCAGTACATTGTGCAGCAGCTGGGCCAGAATGCAAAGCCTTTGTTGGTGTTTGTCTCCAGCACCAGCGTGTACGCTCAAAGCGATGGGGAGTGGGTGGATGAAACAAGCCCCGCAGCGCCTGTAAGCCCCGCCGCCCAATGGCTGCTGCAGGCGGAACAGGTGATTGCCAGCTCCGGCTGCCCCTTTTGTATCCTGCGCCCCTCTGGTATTTACGGCCCGGGGCGGGACTATCTCATCCGCCAAGTGCTGCAGGGCAATGGCGGCAGCGAGCAATTCACCAACCGCATTCACAGCCTGGATTTAGCCCGGCTGCTGGCCTTTGTGCTGGAACGTTACCGCCGGGGAGAGCCAGTTCCACCCTATTTGCTCGCCAGCGACGACCTGCCGGTGAGCAGCCAAACCCTGCGGCAGTGGCTGGCCCAACAACTGGGTGTTGCAGATCTTACCCCGAGCCAAGAACCTCCAACCCGAGGCGGCAATAAACGCATCAGCAACCGGCTGCTGCACACACTTGGGTTTGCGTTGCGCTATCCAACCTATCAGGACGGCTATCCAGAACTCTGTCAAAGAGCAAAAACAATGTGACATAAGTCACATTTTCTTCACCTGATAAAAATTTATTTTCCTGTGAAATATCCTCAGGCTTACTCAATTCGTGACGTTTTTTTTCATTTTGCTGCCGCCTGTGGCCATAGGCTGTGCAGAGGGCTGAGCCTGGCCCCCCTTGGCGCCAGTGTTTACCGCATCCGCTTAACAAAGCCAAAAGCTGCGAACCCGGCTGGGTTAGCGTTCGCTAACTGCCGATAATTTTAACAGGGGCTTATGGGGGCCTTAGAAGCGGGAAAATTGCCGGTTGTTGTGAAAAATGAATTCCGCTAGTATCACTCTCACCAAGGCGCTGATGGTTAAAAAGCCTCGGTAAAAACAGCCTTCAGCGGCTAAAACCTAATTTTTGTTTAACGCAAAAATAAACACAAACCCCATTAATCATGTTCGAAGGAGTAATTCCATGGCTATTTATCTTTTATATGAAGGCATCAAAGGCAACGTTACTGCAGACGGTTACAAAGACCACATCCAAATCGCTTCTCTGCAATTTGGTGTAGGCCGCGGTGTAAGCATGGAGCCAGGCAACTTGGCAAACCGTGAAGCCACACGTCCTTCTATCAGTGAAGTAACCATCTCTAAATCAGCTGACAACTCCGTAACTGACTTCTTCCGTGAATCAGTAGTGGGTTCAGCGGGTAAAACTGCCAAGTTCAAGTTTGTACAAACTGGCGCCGACAAAGTTGTTGAATACATGAATATCGACCTGTTCGATACCATTATCAGCGGCTACTCCATCAGCGCTCCTGGTGACGGCGACCCAATGGAAAGCATTAGCATCAGCTTCTCCAAAATCGAAGTTAACTACAACGACTTCGACACGGCGAACAAAAACTCTAACCCACAACGTGTGGGCTACGATTTGGCTACTGCTAAACCAATCTAATGCTTGGTGGGTAAACCACTTTGCCCTAAAAAGGCCTAGAGATTTTCTAGGCTTTTTTTTCGGCCAATGGTTTTAACTGGATCACAAGCGCAAATGCAGATTTTTGAGCGTGAATACCTTAGTTTGGCGGTTTGGAATATTGGAAATTTATCTATGACCTATATTTATTCTTCGGTTGAGGATTTACATGGAATGCCAAAAGTCGGCACGAAACATTGTGTCGCTCTGGTGCAACATTACGCCAAGGCACCGGTGACTGGGCTTTGGAAAGAAGGTGCGGTTGTATTGGGGACATCTACCCTCAAAAAGGGTACCGTTATCGCTACGTTTGTGAATGGTAAATATGCGAATTTACCTCAAGGCAACCATGCGGCTTTATATATTTCCCAAGACTCTGGCGGAATTTGGGTTATGGATCAGTGGAAAGACGACGTTAAAAAGCCAACCATTTCTAAGCGCTATATTCGCAAATTGGGCCAAAACGCCGATGGCAGCTACTTAGATCCCAGTAATAATGCGGGCGCTTACCGGGTGGTTGAATAATGCGCTACGTGGCAGCAATTATCGTTAACCTCTTGTGCTTGAATATTAGCGCAGAAGCTCAGACCCAGGTTTTGTGTCTGGATAAGATTGTCCCCGCATCAGCTGAAATCAACCCTGCAATTAAAATGGCTGGCTGGGATGTCCTCGTAAGTGACATGCCCATTTGGCTGACGAACATAAGTGTTTATGACGGTCCAGTGGTGCAAAATGCTGCCCTTGTGCCGAATGCAAAGAAAAATAAAGAAGAATATTGGGACTTCAAAAATCATCCTGGGGCACTATTTTTAAGCTGTGAATATGCCAATGGGGCATTTAAACTGACTAAACCGCTTCCCGCAGGCGTAACAGCCTGTAAAGCGAGCGTAAAAAAATCATCGTCCACAGGGATGCTGCAAGGCGGTTTTATCTGTTGGTAGGGAAATATTCACCCAACAATTTAGGGTAATTGATATGGCAAAGTTATCACAAGACAACCGCTTAATGGCCATCAGTGATTTTGGCTTGGGCAAAGATGCCTTTTTGGCCACAGATTTCACCGGCACAGAATTTCTCTGCGGTTTATTTGAATACGAAGTGGAAGTGTTAAGTGATATCCACGATTTAACACCGGACAAAGTCGTCGGTAAACGTGGCACCGTATCGGTTCAAAATGACCAAAAACGCAAATTCAACGGTTTTGTGCGCAGCGTTACCATGGGGGAAACCCAGGGCCACGATTACCGCCGCTACCGCTTTGTGCTGGTGCCCTGGCTGTGGTTTTTAGGTAAAACCCAAGGCAATCGCATTTTCCAAAACAAAACCACTAAAGATATTATCAGCAAGGTTTTTAGCGATTTAGGCTTTAACGATTTTGAATTTCGCGGCTGTGCCACTGCCCCGCGCGAGTACTGTGTGCAATACGGTGAGAGCGATCTCAATTTTGTGTTGCGTTTAATCGAAGAAGAAGGCTTTGTTTATTACTTTAAACACACCGATGCCAAGCACCAATTAATTATTAGCGACGCCTTCCATTCGCCCGAAAAACTGCCCGAGACCAACTTAGAATACTCCCAGGGCAGCAATAATAATGCGCAAATTTTTAGCTGGAATCGCTCCTATCAATTTCGCAAAGGCGCATGGACACTCAACGATTATGCATTTAAAACGCCGCCCAAAGATTTAAAAGCCAATTCCAAAACCGTCAGCAATTTTGTTGACAACAAAAAATACGAGCACTACGAATACGCAGATTTAGGCCTGCACGATCAGGGTAGCGCCAGCAGCCGGGTGAAAAAACGCCTAGAGGCGGAAGAAGTTGCCCGCGACCTCACCAAAGCCTCCACCAACTGCAGCAGCTTTTTTGCCGGTGGCACCTTTAAAGTGGCCAAACATTCCCACGCCACGGAAAAAGGCGAATTCACCATTACGGAAATTCAACACTTTATTACCGAACACTCCTATTTCCAGGAAGGCGGCAACACCAGCAATTACGAAAACCACCTGGTGTGTATGCCCGCCGATTTACCCTATCGGCCCGCCTTGGTGCACCAAAAACCCGTTATGCGCGGCCCTCAATCGGCCATAGTGGTGGGGCCAAAAGGTGAGGAAATTTACGTTGATAGTTTTGGCCGTATTAAGGTGCAATTTATTTGGGATAGGGAAGGTAAAAAAGACGAAAACTCCACCTGTTTTGTGCGCGTAATGCAAATTTGGGCCGGTAATACCTGGGGCGCATCGTTTATTCCGCGCATCGGCCATGAAGTCATTATTAGCTTTTTAGATGGCGACCCGGATAAACCCATAGTCACAGGCTCAGTGTATAACGGCGATAACAAACCGCCCTATGAATCGAAAACCCAAAGCGGCATTAAAACCCGCTCCACTAAGTCCGGCACCGGGGCGAATTTTAATGAATTGCGCTTTGATGACAAAATCGGCAGCGAGCAGGTGTATATGCACGCGGAAAAAGATTTTGATTCGGTGGTGGAAAACAACCAAACCCGCCAAGTGGGCAACGATCGCAGCCTCACCGTCGGCCATGATGAATCCACCAGCATCGGCCACGACCGCACTGAATCCGTAGGTAATAATGAATCCATTACCATCGGCAATAACCGCGATAAAACCGTTGGAAAAAATCAAACTGAATCAATTGGTGCCAATAAAACTATTACCGTCGGCGGCAACCACACCGAATCCATTAGCGGCAAAGTCGTCATTGATGTGGGCGGCACCCATACGGAAACCGTTACCGGTAATATTACGATCAGCACCGATGGCAATTTCAGCGAGACCGTAAAAGGCACTTACACAGAATCTGTCACTAAGGATTATTCTGTAAAAGCCAAAACCATTACGCTTAAGGCCGATGACTCTATTACCTTTCAAACCGGTTCCGCCAAAATCACCATGAGCAAAAATGGCGACATTACAATTTCCGGTAAAAACGTCACCGTTAAAGGCTCTGGTGATGTGGTGTTAAAAGGGAGTAAGGTCAGTGCCAACTAAAGCCCTAACTGAAACCGCAGCGGCCACTCAGGGAGGGCTTGCCCCCTCTGAGGTGGTGATTGGCACCCTAGTGGCACTGGATGCTACTGGGCGGGCGTTGGTGAGTTTTTTCTGGGGCGATCAACTGATGGAGCAGGTGCCTGCACTGACCACCCAAATTATCGATAACAGGAGTTTAGGCCGGCAGGTAGCGCTGTTATTTGCAGCGGGCAATCAGCAGCAACCGGTAATTATGGGTTTTATTCACTCGCCTTTGGATGTGGTAATCGGCCAGACTATCTCAGGAAGCGAACAGGCCTCAGAGCTGGTTGAAACAGAGTTATTCCCGTCCCCGGCGCAGTTTACCCCCGCTGAGCGCAGCGCCAATTTAGACGGAAAACGCCTGGTATTTGAAGCCGAAGAAGAAGTGCAAATTAAATGCGGCGAGGCGAGTATTAATCTGTATAAAGATGGCCGGGTGGTAATTCGCGGCCGCAATTTAATTAGCCGCGCCTCGGCCGTAAACCGCATTTTGGGCGGCTCGGTGCAGGTGAATTGAGCCGGTAGTTGCTGCATAATGGCGGCTTTTGCCCAGGCCTATGTCCCAGTCTTCAACTGATGTCCGCCGCCACCATGTCCTGGTTTTTGATTCGGGGCTCGGCGGTTTAAGTATTGCGCGGGAAATTATCGCCGCTGAACCGCACTGCCACATCAGTTATCTTGCCGATACCGCCTATTTCCCCTACGGCACCAAAAGTGATGGGGAATTAATTACGCGCATTGAAGCGGTGATAGAAAAAGCCCTTCTTCTGCTGGCGCCCGATATAGTGGTAATTGCCTGTAATACCGCGAGCACCCTGGCCCTAAGCCATTTACGCCAACGCTTTAACCTGCCCTTTGTGGGGGTTGTACCGGCGATAAAACCCGCTGCAGGCTTAAGTGCCACTAAAACCCTCGGCCTGCTGGCAACCCCCGCCACGGTTAGCCGCCCTTACACTGCCCAGTTAATTGCCGATTTTGCCGGTGATTGTCGCGTCATCCGCTTTGGTTCCCACAGCCTGGTGGCAACCGCCGAGGCCTCCCTGTGCGGCGTTGCCCCTGCGCCTTTGCAAATCGAGCAGGAATTAGCGGGCCTATTTGCGCAGACGGCGGGCGGCGACATCGACACAATTGTTTTGGCCTGCACGCACTTCCCCCTGTTAACCCATAGCCTTAAGCAAGCGGCGCCCCATATTCGCCACTGGGTGGATTCTGGCGCGGCGGTGGCGCGGCAGGTAGGGGTTTGGTTGCGGCAAGTGCCGCCCTCGGCCAAGGTGTGCGGGGCGGTGCAATTTTTTAGCACCCAAGCCTATGGGCAATTACAACTGCCGCAGGTACAAACATTATTAGGGCGCGAGGTGAGTGTGGATTTAAGCCTATTATTGCCCGCCCCCAATGCCGCGCAAGCGCGCCACAGTAACCATTAAAATATGTCAAAAACTGCAGTTACCCTCATTCATCAGGGCGCCAGCGCAATTGATTTAGTAGATCTTATTGCCAGCCATTGCGCTCTTTCGAAAGCGGCCATCAAACGCGGGTTAACCTTCGGCGGCGGCTGGATTAAACCGGCCGGGCAAAGCGCATTTAAGCGCTGCCGCAAAGCTAAAGCCAGTATTAAACCCGGCGATACCTGTGCATTTTATTTTGATGAGCACTTAATTGCCCAGCAGTGGCCGCAGCCTGAAGTGATTTTTGAACATGAGCATTTTGGCATTTGGTATAAGCCCCGCCATCAAGTCACCCAGGGCAGCAAGTATGGCGATGCCAACAGTCTGGAGCGGCAAATAAATCAGCTGCGGCAAAAACCGGTTTGGTTAGTGCATCGCTTAGATAGCGCCGCCTGTGGCCTGGTATTATTTGCGTACACGGCAGCTGCCTGCGCCAAGTTAAATAATTTATTGCAAAACCAGCAGATCCATAAAATCTATCAGGCGCAGGTATTAGGGCAGATTGCTGCCAGCGGCCGCATTGATGTGCCCTTAGATGGAAAAAACGCCCTGACAGAATTTACCCGCATTGCCGTGGATGAACACTCAAGCCTGGTGTCCATTCGCCTGCACACCGGGCGCTTGCATCAAATTCGCCGCCATTTTGCCGCCCTCGGCCACCCCTTATTAGGGGACCCCCGCTACGGCAGCTCTAATGCCCATTCTGACGGGCTAAAATTGGTGGCCAGTGAATTACGTTTTACCGATCCGATTAGCCGCACGCCGCTGAGTATCACACTGCCTCGTGAATATTGTTTATTTTAGGAAGTATTTTTATGTCGCCACAACCGCACAATCTGCATTTTAAATCCATCAGTTACCAAGCATTAAAACCCGGCCGCAAACTCATTATCCTCGGCGCCGTACACGGCAATGAAGTCTGCGGCACCCAAGCGATTACCCGCATCATGGCGGAAATTGACCGGGGCGATATTATTCTGCGCCAGGGCAAAGTCACCTTTGTGCCCATTACCAACCCACTGGCCTATGCTAAAAATGAGCGCTCTGGGGATCGCAATTTAAATCGCAATTTATTCCCCAGCGAAAATCCGCAGGATTTTGAAGATCACATCGCCAATTGGTTGTGCCCCTTATTGGCTGAGCACGAAATTTTGTTGGATTTACACTCCTTTCATACGCCAGGCTTACCCATGGTGATGATGGGGCCAGAAAATAACAGCGGCACTTTAGAAGCGTTTAAATTTGCCGAAGAAGAAAATGCTTTAGCCGTGCGCCTCGGGGTAAATCGTTTTGTGGACGGCTGGTTAGACACCTATGCCAAAGGTGTTGAGCGCCGCCAGCAATTAAATATACACCCGCAGGATCGCCAGCATCTTTTAAATACCGACGTGCGCTACGGTGTAGGCACCACTGAATATATGCGCGAGCAAGGCGGTTATGCCCTCACCTTAGAATGCGGCCAACACGCCGACCCTAAAGCTCAGGATATTGGTTACCAAGCGATTATTAATACCCTGGTGTATTTAGGTTTTATTGATGGGGATGAGCCTGTACCCGTCGCCGAAAAACAATCCCTGCGCTTATATGAAGTGATTGATCGCAATGATCCGGCGGATCAATTTATTCAGGAATGGAAAAGTTTTGATGAAATTAAAGCTGGCGCACCGGTGGGGCGGCGCGCCGATGGCACATTAGTGTGTGCCGAGAGTGACGGTTTTATTGTGTTTCCCAATCCTAAAGCCCAGCCCGGTCAAGAATGGTTTTATTTAGCGCGGCCCACAGATCGTTTAAGCGATTAACCGCCAATAGACTGCCGTCTATAGCCGCGCCTTAAATACCTATTTACCTGGTTGATATTTAGGTGAGCGCGGGCCGTATAACAAACCGTTGGGGCTGGGGGTTAATAGGCGCGTGCTGGCAATGCCGGCAAAGGTGTAACTATTATCCGCCAGCTGATTCACCACCTGTTGCACCGCCGCCTGAATTAATAACCCCGCCAAACCGCCGCCGGAATTATTATTCTGCTCGCTGCTGGAGGCCCGCGCACTGCCCTCCCACAGGGTGATACCGGTGCGCAAATCCACCAGTTTTGCCCGCAAAGTAACCGCGGTTTCCGCGCTAATTAAGCGGTAGGTGTTGCCGTATTCGGTAATATCCGTATATAAGGCCGTATCGGCGGCAAATATTTCGTGTAATTTTTTGATATTAATGGCCTGTGCCTCAGCACCGCTATAAACACCATTTTCACGAAAAGACGCCTCCATTAGGGTTACCGGTATTACGTAATAACCCGCTTCAGCAATCGGCCTGGTCATTTGTGCTAATACTGCACTGGGGGCGTTCACATCTGGAGAGTGATTATTCGGCGGTAAAATAAGTACGGAGCGCGGGTTAGCCGCTTTAAACGCCGAATAATTATAGGGCGCTTGGGTGGCGCAGCCGGTTAACCACATAAGTGCAAGCATAGTTAACAATTGTTTCATGGCTTGGCTCCCGCTGGCAGCGATGGTTTTTTGCGATTCATTAAAAAATCCAAATAAGCGGCAGATTCGGGGTAAAGAGCTTTTTCTTTTTCCCAGCTTTTACGCATTAAATCCTCCCGGCCTTGCTTGGCATATAAAAGCCCTAAATGGGCATAAATACCTGGCCCTGGGTTTTGGGTTTGCTTGCCGGTGGCGAGGGTTTTTTCCAGCGCCGCGATTTGTTCTTCCAGGCTGCCGGTATTTTTAAAATGGCTATAAACCTGAGCATCATAATCCCCCCAGCGGTACAGGGTGGGCTGGCTGGCACAGCCGCTCAAAAGCACAAGCGCAAAAAAAGGCGCCCACAAACGGCGCCCTCTTACCAAGTGTACATTTATAAAATGTGTCAACACGTTGAGTGTTCCTTGTATTAATAAAATGGTTAAAACTAAACGCCCCTTGGGGCGAGGTTAACGGGATGTTTAGTTAAGTAGCCTCTAATTAATGGCTAGTGATTAATTAGAGGCTAGTTCAGCCTACAAAATAAAAGCTTAGGGCTTTATGGCGCCCTGCTCCACACCCTGGGCTAATTTACTCACCGCTTCGCGAATGGCTAAATCCAACACCTTGCCGTTAAGAGTAGCATCGTAACTGGAGGTGCCGCCAAATCCCACCACTTCGCGCTGGCTTAGGCTGTATTCACCCGCGCCTTGGCTGGAGAAAACAACCGCTGAGGTTTGTACATCCACTAAATTTAAGCTGACTTTGGCGTAGGCAATTTGTTGTTTGCCACGGCCGAGGATGCCAAATAATTGCTGATCACCTACTTCTTTGCGGCCAAACTCAGTCACATCCCCGGTTAATACAAAACGTGCGCCTAGGGTAGTTTGGGTTTTTTTCATTAACTGCGCTTCTTGGGCGGCCTCGGCCATGTTGTCGCGCTCTAATACATTAAAACGGCCTGACTGCTGCAGGTGGGTAATTAAAATGGTTTTGGCTTGGCTGCCTAAACGGTCAACACCATCGGAAAATATGCCGTTCATAAAACTAGAGCGATTATCAAATTTACCGACGGAAATAAGCGGCTTTTGCCCCTGGTAGTTGCTGGCAGCCACCGGCGGCTTGGGGGTATCCAGGGTGCGGGAATGCTCCGTGGCGCAGCCGCTGAACAATACAGCGCACAGGCTAAGGGCGCTTAATCGCAAAGAGAGAGTTGGCATAATGTGTCCTTCTAATGAGGTTGGAGGGTAGAGTGCTATGGAGTGTAAAACGGCGTGAAGGTTCTGACCAAGCCCGCAACCGCAAATGAGAGCACAATTGTAACCGGTTTTTGGCATTCTGCTGCGATTGAGCGGTTGCATCCCGCGGGGGTGTTCGCGAAGGCCGTCGCCACCGAACCGGCCACCTGTCACAGGCTTGACACGAGTTTCCACGGAAACTAATATGTCGTTATGTTTCCGTGGAAACCTATAATCTTCGATGAAGAACAGTAAAAATATTAACCTACCCAGCAGCTTAGACAGCCACATAGGTTTTTGGCTGCGGCTGGTATCGAATCAGGTGTCGGCGCGATTTCGCGCTTTAGTGGAGACGCAGGCAGGTTGCTCGGTTAGCGAGTGGGTGGCGCTGCGGGTTCTCTATGATCAACCCGCCTGCACTCACGGTGAGCTTATTGATAGCCTGGGTATGACCAAAGGCGCTACCTCCAAGGTCATCAGCCGGTTAGAGGCGCAGGGCTTGGTTAAGCGTGTATTAGCCGCCGGCAGTAACCGCGAGCAATTAATTGTGCTGACTACAGCTGGGAAAAAATTAGTGCCCCGCTTGGCTGCGCTGGCCGATGAAAATGACAGCCATTTTTTTGCCACTTTATCTGCGGCGGAAAAGTCAGCATTAATGGCGGCGCTACAAAAATTAGTCGCACCCCACCACCCACCTGGCCCGCCGATAGATTAATTAAGAATTTTCTGTTTAAGGTCAAAATTGTGAAGAGCATCCAAACGCAAAAGGGCTTTGCTGTGGCTCTACCACCGCCAAACCTATTAACTCGGCGGCTTTTTATAGCGGGTTAGGGAACCTCTGAAAAATGTAGGCGGCGAAGCTCTGGCTAGGCGAATTTGGCAAAAAAAGCGGAGTTTACACGCAGTAAATGAGCATTTTTTTGCCAAATTCAACGCCGCCAGGGCGAGTAAGGTAATTTTTCAGAGGTTCCTTAGCTTTTTATAGCAGGCTAATAGGTGCATCAGGATCTGAATTATCAGCGAGAGCTCATTTAAGGTATTTACAGCTGCGGATCAACTAAAAAATAGTGTATCCATTCAGAACTTTTAAACTGAAACCGGGCGCAATTCCCAGCAATTGCTGGAAACTATCGGGCGAGTGCTTGAGTGCTCTCAATACTCCGCCTGCAGAATTGATTCTGCCGCTGGGTTAATAAATCCCCCCAAATTTGCCGCCCATGCGGAGCGGGCAATAAGGGTATTGAATAGTTACACATTATTTTCCTTCGATATTTAGGTTATCCCCATGACACAGACACCAGAACACATTATTCGCGCAACATTTACCGCCTCAAACGAAGGCCGCATGCATTTTGGTGAGGTTATCGGCAAACTGATGCAGGCGGGGGTGCAGTCCTACCAGG
>DAOQGS010000048.1:0-11770 GCA_035338675.1 Cellvibrionaceae bacterium | reverse complement strand
AAAGAAGTCGAACGGCGCAACCAGCAGCTGCTGGTTGCGCCGTTCGACTTCTTTTAGGCGGCGCTCGGCATAGCGGCGGCCCTGGCGCTCCTCTCGGTTGGTGACCTCCCGGTTGATCACCAGCAGCAGGTGTTGATCCTCATCCATGCACACCACGTCGGCGGCGCCGAGTTTGAGCCCGTCCACGACAGTGGTGGCAGAGCCCTCTTCAGTGAGCAGGATTACCGGCACATCGCGGGCGAGGCGGCGCACCTGTTTGATGGCGTCTGAGGCGCTAAGCACCTTGGCGGTATCGCCCACCACTAATAGATCCCAACTGGCTTCTTGCAGCAGTTTAACCAGGGCCTCCTCGCTTTCCACCCACTGCGCGCGCACCTGGCGCCCGGCGTTGCGCAGCAGGCTGATGAGGCGCTCCGCTTCGCTGCGGCTGTCGTGGATAATGAGTAATCGCAAGGTGGCGGGTATCATATTCGCAGCAGGTATCCAGAAGAGTTTGAAGGCGGAAAGAGGCGATCAGGGCCGAACATCCTATCAAACTTGGGCGATCGCTTGATATTGAAAACCACAATTTAACCCAGTCAGGATTACCCTGAGTTCATGCTAACCGTGAAGTGGCGCACTTTTGCGCTGCCCCCGGTGCACTGATCTAAGCGGCCGGTGGTGATATTGCCGTCTACCTTCACCCGGATGTTGTGCCCCGCTTGAAAGGGTAGGGAGGGGGCCAGCACCGTTTTGCCGCCGGGCGCTTGGGTGCCCGGCAGCCAAAAGCCGCGCATAAAGGGGCAGTAGTCGCCGTCGTCCAAGCGGGCGCTGAGGGCGATGGGCTGGGGATTGTTGGCGAGGCGTTTAAGCCCCACCTGGGGGCCGTCTTTGAGCCTGCGCAGCCAGCGCACCATGCACAGGTTCCAGCTGCGCCGCCCCTGTTCGCGGATGGCGATGAGATCGCCCGCCTCTAAGCGCGCTTCGGTGTCCGCCTGCCATTGCAGGCAATAGCCGCCGCTGCTTTGATTGATTATTTGCACGTCGAAGACTTGCCCTAAGCCGGTGTGCGCCTGTTCCTTCTGGTCGTTTTTACTGCTGAGATTGGCGAAGCTCGGCAGGGTTACTTCCACTTCCTCTATGTCTTCAGGCTCTTGCATAAACTCGTCGAAGGTGCGCTCGCCAGCCAGTTGATAGTGGCATTCAAATAGGCCCACCGCGACTTTGGCCATTACGGCGGTGCCGCGTCGATCCATATCCCGGTGGGTTTCTCCCTCCCAGGCTTGGCAGAGGTGGTTAAGCAGTGAAATGGGCAGGTCGTCACTGCTGCGCCCTGCCTCGGGGGCGGCGCTGGCCAGGCGCTGTAGCTGGTCTAGGATGCGGCTGAAATCCAGTGAGCGCACGTCGCCGCCCTGGGTTTTTAGGTAGCGGTTGCGCCCTAGGGGCGGGCGATCGGCATCGAGATTGAGCCAGAAGGCCACATTGGGGTCATCGGCCACCATGGGTTCCAGGCGAATCTGCCCCGCCCAGTTGCCCAGGGCGTGGAACACCCGCATAGCTTCCATGGGCGCCACCTGATTTAAGCGCGCCACACCGGCGGCCAGTACCCGCAAATAAGCCTCGCGCACACTTAGCAGCGGGGCGCCGAGGATTGGGTCGTTGGCGGTGAGGTCGTCGAGGTCGTAGGCCTCTGCTGTGCGGTAGAGGCTGTGCAGGTGCCGCCAGAGCCCGCGCGGTACCTGGGTGTAGAGTTGAAAGGAGCGGCAAAACAACAGGCCGAGGGAGGTCAACGCCCGGTGTACCGCGCATATAAACACATGGCGGCCGTAGTTGTTGGATTTGTTCGCCGAGGCCAGCTCCAGCACCACCTGGGAGTAGCCATCGATCAAGTGTTTTTCCAAGGCCTGGGCCACTATGGCGGTCTTTTGCGCCGACTCCGATAGGGTCACCGGTTGGTGCAAATACGTCAGGGCGAGCCCGGCGATACACTGCTGCACCGCAGGCCGCAGGGTCTCTAAAATCTCGTATTTAGCCAGTGGATCCGCTTTTAAGCGCAGCACCTCCGGCAGGGCGTTATAAAGCGCCACGCCGGTTTGGGATACCTGGGTGGCTTTTAGGTCGTCTACCCACTGGGCGACCTTCGCTTGCCGGGCGCCGCCGCAAAAATTTAATTGCGTGGCATCCGCCTCGGGAAGTCCCAGGGAGCGAAGCATTAATAAAGGGTCAAAAGTGTCTGTCATCGGTTGTACCTTTAGCTCATCCATTA
This sequence comes from Cellvibrionaceae bacterium, assembly GCA_035338675.1. GTDB lineage: Bacteria > Pseudomonadota > Gammaproteobacteria > Pseudomonadales > Cellvibrionaceae > CAMCXE01. The sequence goes on along the minus strand of DAOQGS010000048.1, from coordinate 9,525 downwards.
AGTTAACGCGTCCCATCGGTAATTAATTATTGTTGTTAGGGCTGCGCGTACGCACATCTACACCAGGCTCGTCGGATACCCAGTTATGGTGTGTGAGCCGGCAAGTGCAGGCAACGCCACGGTTCTAACCCCTGCAGAATAACTTTTTAGCCGCACGGGTACAGCTTTATTCCCAGCGGCACTGCGAAAATACTCTAGCTGCGGCGCCCGATACGTCTTTGCGGCGCCCCTTGACGAAGTTCCAAGCGATCTGGTCAATCATACCTCGGACTCTAACCAAGTATAGCCGCCGAATTAAAAAGGCGTTTTCGAGCTGGCGCCTGCGATCTCCCGCACCATGCGCGGCACCAAATAGCCAGGTAAGGTCTGCATCAAAGCCTGTTTGAGTTCCGCAGCTTTTTCATCCGGTACCGCAAAGTGGGCCGCACCATCCACCTTGTCCAGCAAATGCAGGTAATAGGGCAGCACGCCAAAGGCAAATAATGTTCGGCTCAAATCGGCGAGCACCGGCGCTTCATCGTTGACGCCCGCCAGCAGCACGCTCTGATTCAACAGCATCACCCCGATGGCCGCTAAGCGCCCCAGTGCCGCTTGTACGCTGGCGTCGAGTTCCTGGGGGTGGTTGGCGTGAATCACCAGCACCTTGTCCAAGCGACTGCTGCGCACAATATCTACCCATTCGGGGCTTATGCGGCTGGGCAACACAATAGGCAAACGACTATGGATACGCAGGCGGCTCACATGGGGGATGGCATCCAGCTGTTGTAGTAACCAGGCAAATTGTTTATCGCTCACCGCCAACGGGTCGCCGCCGCTGAGAATAACCTCCTCTAGGGAAGTATCGGCGCGAATATAGTTCAGAGCCGCCTGCCAATCCTCGCGCCCCGGGGTGTTGGCCTCATAGGGGAAATGGCGGCGAAAACAGTAGCGGCAGTTGATGGCGCAGGCGCCGCTGGCCACCAGCAAAACGCGGCCTGCGTACTTGTGCACAAGGCCCGGCACCGGGTTGGACTCAAGCTCGTGGAGGGGGTCGCGGCTGTAGTCGGCGGGGCTGGAGAGCTCTGCATCCAAGGGCAGGATCTGCCGCAGTAGCGGATCGTTGGGGTCTCCGGGCTTGATACGCGCTAGGTAGGACTCGGTCGCCCGCACGGGAAAGGCCTGGGCGGCCTTGTTCGCCGCCGGCAACAGGGCCGGATCGAGGTTTAGGCGGGCGAAGAGGTCTGCAGGGCTGCGCACCAACTGGCTTAACTCTTCCTGCCAGCTTTTTATGTGCCAAGTAGCGATGGTTCGGGGTATCATGTGCGCCTTTTTTATCACCCAAATGTTTGATTAAACCGAGTTGAGGGCAAAATGGCTAGTTATTCTACCAACGATTTTCGCGGCGGCTTAAAAGTGATGCTCGACGGCGACCCCTGTTCCATCATTGAAAACGAGTTTGTTAAGCCCGGCAAAGGCCAAGCCTTCAACCGCGTAAAACTGAAAAACCTCAAAACCGGCCGCACCTTAGAAAAAACCTTTAAGTCTGGCGATACCCTAGAAGGCGCCGATGTGGTGGACCGCGACATGCAGTACCTCTACAACGACGGCGAGTTTTGGCACTTTATGGAAGTGGAAACCTTCGAGCAGGTACAGGCTGATGCCGCAGCGGTGGGCGATTCCATCAAATGGCTGAAAGAACAAGATAACTGCACCGTCACCCTCTACAACGGCTCACCCTTAGCAGTTGCCGCTGCCAACCACGTGGAGCTGGAAATCATTGAAACCGACCCAGGCCTGCGCGGTGATACCGCCACTGGCGGCACCAAGCCTGCGAAACTCTCCACCGGCGCCGTAGTAAAAGTACCGCTGTTTTTAAGCACGGGCGAAGTCATACGGGTGGACACCCGCACCGGCGAATACCTAGGTCGCGTCAACAAATAAGCCTGTGTGTTTGCCTCTACCGCAAGCATTTCCCTGTTAAAAAAACGCGCGCAGCTGTTACAGCACTTGCGCGCGTTTTTTTATGCTCGCAATGTGCTCGAAGTTGACGTTCCCAGCCTTGGGGCATTCACCGTCACCGACCCCAACCTGGACGCCATTAGTTGCCAAGTGGGGAGCAATATCCGTTACTTGCAAACCTCGCCGGAATTCTTCATGAAGCGGTTGTTGGCCATGGGCAGCGGGGATATTTTTTACCTGGGCAAAGCCTACCGCCAGGATGAACAGGGGCGCAGGCATAGGCCGGAATTCACCCTGCTGGAGTGGTACCGAGAGGGCTTTACGGACGAGGATTTAATTGCCGAAACCCTCGCTCTATTGAGCGAGCTCAGCCCTGGTACACCCATTCAGCGCATTGATTACGGCGCCTTATTCAGCGAGTGTACGGGCCTCAACCCCCATAGGGCTTGTGCCGAAGAGCTTGAAACCTTTGCCCGCGCCCGGCTGCAGGTGGACTTTAGCAACGAGCCGGTGCATTTTTGGTTGGACTTAATTTTTAGTTACCTGGTGGAGCCGAATCTTGCCGATGGCCTGGTGGTGGTGGAGGACTATCCCCTGTGCCAGGCGGCGCTGGCTAGGGTGATGCCCAATCGGCGGGGCGATAAGGTAGCCAAACGGTTTGAGATTTTTTGGGATCGGCTTGAGCTTGCCAATGGCTACTGGGAGCTGACCGACGCCTGCGAGCAGGCCAGGCGCTTTGCGGCGGATAACCTGAGCCGTCAAACCCAGCATAAACCGCTGATCGAACCGGATAACAGGCTACTTGCCGCCCTGGCGGAGGGTATTCCTGACTGCGCAGGTATTGCACTGGGGGTTGATCGTCTGCTCATGCGCTTGAGCGGTTGCGATGATATAGCCCAGGTAATGCCCTTCGCCGACGCATAGGGGCAGGCATAAAAAAAACCCGCCGAGGCGGGTTTTTTTTATTGAACCAAATTTAAGCGCGAGCTTTGCGGCGCCAGGCTAAAGGCGCTAATAGCAGCAGGCTTAAACCTTCCAACCAGCCCAGAGCACCGGCCACCGCGCCTGTGTCGCCACCGGAGCTGGAGCTTGAGGAGCTGGAAGAGGAGCTTGATGAACTGCTGGAGCTTGAGCTTGATGAACTGCTAGAGCTTGAAGAGCTGCTTGACGAAGAGCTGCTGGGGCGCCCCGTGGAGCTCGATGAAGAGCTGCTGGAGCTGGACGAACTTGACGATGAGCTACTTGAGCTTGAGCTGTTAGTCGTACTCACGCCGGGCCAGCCGCGAATTAGGCTTGCCACCAAACGGCCGGATTCAGTTAGGTTGCTGTCATTCCAGCCCCCGGTAGCGCTTGCACCCACATTCAAGAAGGAGGCGCCCTCTTTTTTATCGTTCAACGCCCAGTTGGCGTGGCTGATGTTGTTGCTTCTGAGGAAGTTCATCCAGGTGTTGGTTTCACTGGAGTTCACGGCGCCATCACCATCGGCGTTCACCGCACCCCATTCGGTGACGAATAAGGCAATACCGCGATCAAGTGCGGTTTGCGCTTTGGCGCGCAGTTCAGATTTGTGAGTGCCAGCGTAAAAGTGCAGGGTGTAGGCGATGTTTTTAAAGCGCGTAATAGGGTTTTGCGCAGCTTCATCCACATTTTGCGACCAAGACGGCGTGCCCACAATAATTAGGTTGTCCGGGTCAATTGCGCGGATTTCGCCAATTACGGCTTCGGCGTAGGGCTTTATGACATTGCTCCAAGACACCTGCAGCGGCTCGTTGTACACCTCGTAAATGATGTGATTGTTGGTGCCGTATTTGGAGGCCACTTCGCGGAAAAAAGAAATAGCTTGGCTTTGGTATTTTTCGGCGTTGTGGGTGTGCCAATCCACGATCACGTACATATCGTTAGCAATTGCGGCGTCGATGACGGCAAAGGCGCGGGTTTTGTTGGACGGGTCCGGTTGTGTGGCAGGCGCCGTTGCAGTTGCTGCTGAGCCGGTCACCAAGCTGCCGGAGCCCTCAACACCAACAGCCACGCGAACTAGCTGAGATTTATAGGTGTTTTTAATATAAGACACCACTGAAGCGTTGTAATACTTCTCGCCGCCCCAGCCGGTATTGCTCCAAAACAAACTATGGCCTGCGATGCTGCCAGCTTTCCCGTCGAATAAAACTTGTTTGCCGCTGACAGAGATAGCGGGCACGTTAGCCTGCGCGGTGGCGGCGGCAAGGGTTGTTGCCAAAGCAACGGCTTTTAATAATCCCTTTGATAAGGCAGAAAAATGTAAGGAAGAAGTTTTTATCGTCATAGCATGCTCGCTGTGCGTATTTTTTGGTTTAAACAATAGCCCTAAAAAGCTGGCCGCCCAGTGGTATAGCCGCCAGTAAATTGAATGCACAGAGTAGAGAATCTGGTTGATTTTTACTAAGCGACGGTTAGTTAATAAGATATGACACACTTCTCAATAACTTATATTGCTGTAAAAAATATTTAGGCGCGCTCTGATTAAGTCCGAATTCTCAAATAGTGTGCACGCGCGTAATCACATCCCTATGGCACCGTCACAAGCTTCCCCGCGATGTTTTAGCCCTCAGATTTAATTGTTGCCCCGTCGGGTTAATAGCCGGCTGCAAAATGCTGCCTATTTAATTTGCTTTCAACAAATGGTTGGCAGGAAGCCTAAGCAAACGGCGGGTATTAAGTTAAAACATTTACAGTTAGCACAAAGAGGGTATGGAGCAGGGCAAAAAGGCTCAGTTAATTTTCACAATGATCATACTGTTTGCCCATTGGGCCATTACGCAGGACTGGGTCTACTGAGTGCCCTGTGCCGGATTGTGTACACGCGGGGTGGAAGGTGCCTCGTGTTGATCAAGGCTGCCGCTAGCCGCTCAGTTGTCAGTCGTTAATGTGATGCGTGTCACATATTGAGATGTTCGATAAAAATATTTTGCGCGCTCAAAATGCCGTTTACTAACCTGCCGCACCCCATTAAAAACTATTTTTTAGCACCCCTAAGGCACAGCAGGTCAATGGAGTGTGGTGTGGCGATTTGCTAAAGGCCTAAATTCATGCCGCAGGTATTGGCTGAAAAATCGAGACCATTTTTATGGGTTTGTGGCCACTAACTGACGGCTTTTTTAACAATTGGAGGCTGGCTGCGCGGGTGCTGAAATTCACCCTATTGTGGGTGCTCGAGGCTTTGTCTAGTATCACTCTCACCAAGTGACAAATAAAAAATTTTCACTTATTAAATTTCACACTACACAAAATTAATTTTTCAGCGGAGAACTACCATGGCTATTTATCTTATCTACGAAGGCATCAAAGGCAACGTAACTGCAGATGGTTACAAAGATCATATTCAAATTTCTTCACTGCAATTTGGCGTGGGCCGCGGTGTGAGCATGGAGCCAGGCAATTTGGCAAACCGTGAAGCCACTCGCCCATCCATTAGTGAAGTCACCATTACCAAAGCGGCGGATAATTCGGTTACAGATTTCTTTCGTGAATCTGTAGTGGGTTCTGCCGGTAAAACTGCCAAATTTAAATTTGTGCAAACCGGCACTGATAAAGTGGTTGAATATATGAATATCGATTTGTTCGATACCATTGTGAGCGGCTATTCAATTAGCGCCTCGAGCGATGGCGACCCGGTGGAGAGCATCAGCATTAGCTTTTCTAAAATCGAAGTAAATTACAATGATTTTGATACCGCCAATAAAAACTCTAATCCTCAGCGCGTGGGTTACGATCTGGCTACTGCTAAACCCATTTAATTGGGCTTGCTCGCCCCGCTTGCGGGGCGAGCTTTTTTCTTTTCATGACATCCTCTTCTTTGCCCGTCCTTCCCTCTATTTTTTACTATTTAGCACGCCTTGTTAATTAACCACTCCTAAGCGGGTGGCAAATTAAGGGGGATTTAGCCGTGCGGCAATCGATTCGCGGTGTGGCAGTGGTGAATACAGGTTATTGCAGACCGTCAAAAAGAGGGACCTTTTTGACGAGCCTACACGGATGCGTTCACAGCGTGTCTGCAATAACCTGTATTTATCACTGCGGGTCCGCAGCACCAAAGCGCTCGCCCGATGGTTCTGAGTCGGCGCATGTATCACGCCCAGTTACACTAAAAAGTACAGAAGAATTACGTTTTTTACGCCTGCACTCAATCGCAGAATAAATGCCTTTTAGCAACTTTGGGTTTTGCTCTTATCATTTGCAGCCAAAAACTTGGGCAAAAAAATACCCGCTTAAGAGCGGGTATTGAGGTTTGAAATGGCCTGTTAATGCAGGCTTAGGCTTCCATCATGGTGCGCACTTTTTTCATGGCGTTTTTCTCTAGCTGGCGAATGCGCTCAGCCGAGACACCATAGTGAGCCGCCAAATCATGCAATGTGGCCTTATCTTCATTTAACCAGCGGCGCTGCAGAATATCGCGGCTGCGCTCGTCGAGCTGTTCTATGGCAACTTCCAAGCTGTTCACGCTGGAGGTTTCCCAGTCGGAGTCTTCGAGCATGGCAGCAGGGTCAAAACGGCGGTCTTCTAGGTAGTTAACCGGCGCTTGGTAAGCGGTATCGTCGTCTTCATCAACACCGGCATCAAAGGCGGCATCGGAGGCAAACAGGCGGCCTTCCATTTCCTGCACGTGTTTGACTTCTACATTTAAATCCTGGGCGACGGCCTTGGCTTCGTCGTAGCTGAGCCAGCCTAGGCGTTTTTTCTGGCCGCGCAGGTTAAAGAACAGTTTGCGCTGGGCTTTGGTGGTGGCGATTTTGACGATGCGCCAGTTGCGCAGGATAAATTCGTGTATTTCCGCTTTGATCCAGTGCACTGCAAACGAAATCAGGCGCACGCCTTTTTCAGGGTTAAAGCGTTTCACCGCCTTCATCAAACCCACATTGCCCTCTTGCACCAGGTCGCTCTGGGCCAGGCCGTAGCCTGCATAGGATTTGGCGATGTGGATAACAAAGCGCAGGTTGGCCATTACCAGTTTGCGGGCGGCTTCTAGGTTTTGATGGTAATAAAGCTCTTCGGCGAGGGCTTTTTCCTCCTCCGCCGACAGCACAGAAAACCCATTTACGGCCTGCACATAGGCGTTGAGGTTTTGCCCGGGGGCAAGCATATCGAGGGTTTTAAGGTATGTACCCATTACTGATCCTCCTGTAAATCTGCTGGGGAGTGTAGCACTCCAGTGGTGGCCTCGCCAGCCAGGCTATCTGGGGGCGCAGGCACAATAGTCAAGCGCTTTGAAGCACCTATGGCTGAATAGTTCACTGGCGGCTTTACGCTCGATCAAGGCGGGCTACTTTAGCAAAATTGGCGCAGGCTAAGGGCGCGCTCATGCTGCCTGGGTGTGCGGCGTTACCCAGCGGGTAAGCTCAGGCCAGGGCAACTCACACAGGTGTTTGAGAAGTGTCTGGTGGTGCGTGCAGATATCGCCTTGGGTGTTTAGGCCGAAGTGGTGGTGATAAAAATCGGCGCAATAGCGCTCGGCATCGAAGCTTGGCAGTAGGGTTTGCCACAGGCAGGCCCAGGGATAGATGCCGCTGCCGGGGGGGAACTGATAACCGATCAGTTTGCAGGCGTTGATGAGGTTGGCGAGGGACTCGGCGGCGGGGTCGTCAGAGGTAAGGCGGGTCTTGGCTAGGCGTTTAAGCCGCCAGCGGATAAGGGCGGGGCTTTTTTGCACGGTGGGCCACAGGCGCCAAAGGACTGCAGCAAAAAGGGCGATCAGCGCAAGGGTGCTAAAACCGGTGAGCAGTGCTCGCCAGGGGCTTGTGAGAGTTCGCTGCCATTCGATAACGCCCAGGCTTAAACGACCGGCTGAGGGGCGGGCGGCGAACAGGCTGGAGGGTTCTAATTCCACCCAGCCGTGGTTGTTGATGTGGGCCTCGCTGTAGCAGTGGGCGTTGGCGGCGGTGAGGTCGAACAGGCCGGTGAAGGGGTTGCGCTGCTGGAGGGCCCAGCCGCAGCTGAGCCTTGCGGGAATACCTAAGCTGCGCAGCAACAGGGTGAGCGCGCTGGCGGCGGTTTCGCTGCGGCCTGCGCCCTGTTCGTTGAGGTAGAACAACACCGGGTCGCGCTTGTAGGAGGGCAAAACAGCTGCTCGATTGGCGCCATAACGGGTTTGCAGGTGATGCTCCAGCCAGAGGGCTTTTTGCCAGGGTTCGGCAAGGGTGGGCAGGTTGGTGCGCAGCCAGTCCTGCAGCGGGCCGCTCAGTGCCTCAGGCACGGCGAGATAGTTGGGGTGTAGGAGGTCGTCCCGCTGGGCGATGCTGTGCCCGTCTAGTGATAATCCGTGGCTGCCGACTTGGTAGCTAAAGCCGGCTGGGGGAATCTGCGGCAGGGCAAGGCTTTGTGCCCCCAGCAGCAGCGCGGCCGTGGGCGCCTGAAGAAATTGCCAGCCGCCGGGCACCGCCAGGGCGCTTGAGCTGGGCTGCAACCAGCTAATTGCCAGCTGCAGGCGGCTGTCTGCCGACAGGCTCAGGCCGGTTTGCGGTATGGGGACGGCTTCGGCCTGCCCGCCGCTGTTGATCCACTGGCTGCCGTCGAAATAATCGAAGCGGCTGACTTGCAAGTTCAGCGCTTGGGGGCTTTTCACCCGAGCCAGCACTGGGCCGCTGGCGGCTTGTGCTGGCAATTGCTCAAGGCTAAAGCGCCCGCCGAAGGCGGCAAAATCGCCAGCGGCAGGTGACTGTGTATCCGCAGCCACTGTCAGTAGCCACTCCTGCTGCAGGCGATTGCGGGTGGGCAGGAACTCGCGGTTGGCAATGGCCTGCCCGCCCCCCAGCTGTAGGGGGGCGGTGGTTTTCATGGGCAGCCAGGCCGCCCCCTGCAGGCGGGGGCTGAGCAGAAATAACAACGTGCTCAGCGCCAGCAGTAGTAGCGGTGCCGGGATGCGGCTGCCCCAAAAGATCAGTTGGGTTTTAGTAGGCTTTAGAAGTGAGCCGGATGGGGGCGTGGCAGCTGGCTGTGGCGGCAGTAGGCATAACCAGAGGCCGGCCAGGTAAATAAAACCCAGCAGGGCGAGCTGCTCATCCTGCCCAAGCATCAGGGCAAGCAGAAGGCTTAAGCCACTGCTGAGCAGTTGCGCCATAAAGGCCCGCTCGTAGCCGAACCAGGCCCAGCCGGTGCCGAGGCTTAAAGCGGCGGCCAGAGCGGCCATGGGCCCCTGCCACCAGATAACCGCCAGGCAAATAAGCAGGCTGGCCAGCAGGCTCCATTGGGAGCTTAACAGGATGCGCGGCTGATCCCCTTCCGTGCGGGCCAGCAGCCATTGCCCGCCCAGCAGCAGGCAAACTAAGCCTGCACCGGTTAAGGCTAAGGGCATGGGCAGCCACAGGCTTAACAGGGCGGCGCAGCTTGGGGCTGTAAGGGCGATGCTGAGGGCTTGGCGCCAGGCGGCAACTTCAGCTGCGGCCAGATTCGGCACCTGCAGGCTGCTAAGGTTGGACATAAAACAGCCGCGCTAAGGGTTGTTGCGGTTCGATTACCCACTGCCAGTGGTAGGCGCTTAAGCGCCGGTGAAAGTGGCGGCTGCGGCTTAAGGGGTGCACAAAGCGTTCTTCATCGAACAGCAACTGCCAGAGGATC
>DAOQGS010000047.1:0-11831 GCA_035338675.1 Cellvibrionaceae bacterium | reverse complement strand
CCCTTTAAAAGGGGGAGGCGCCAAAAGCCTCAAACCAAGGTATTTTGCTGGCGCTTCAGGCGATCTTGCTCCCTCCCCTTTTAAAGGGGAGGGCTGGAGTGGGGTTTAAACTAATAGGCAGCCAAAAAATGCTCCGTAACGCTTAATTAGTGACATTGCTTTGCACGATGGGGTAAGGAATAGAGGGACAAATTTGGGATCAAACTATCTGGGTAGCCTGGATGGAGCGTAGCCTAATCCGGGATCCGCCAGAAATCCCGGATTAGGCTACGCTCCATCCAGGCTACAGAAATGGCAGGCAATCCTTTACTAATTGTCATGCCTCCAACGACGGCCAATTAAATACCAGACGGCCACCAAGCCCCCTAAACCGCCAAATTAATCTGCTGCACCAACCCCGTACTGCCGTCCTCCCGCAGATAAACCCCGGAGGACACCACCTCCCCCAAGCTTGTGTTATCTGCCGCTTTTAGCTGCATGGGGCTCATGGCGTGGCCTAAATAAATCGCCCCGATCTGCCTATCGCCCAGGGCCAACAGGCGGCTGGCGCCGTTGCTGTCGCGCTGCCAGATGCGCAGCTGGCTGTACACCGAGTCGCCCTCATCGATAAAACCGTTGTTATCCTCATCATAGGCAGCAAGCTCGGCAAAGCCGTTATTGCTGGTGGGGCCGAACAGCTCGCGGCCGTTGTTAATCACCCCATCGCCATTTTTATCCAGAGCCAAATAACCGCTATTGGGGCGCAGGTTGGCAATTTGCTCCTCAGTGCCGTCGCTGTCCAAATCAAAGGCGAAGCGCGTGCGTTCAAGCTCGGCACCGGTGCCATCAAAGTTAATCACCAGCGGGTCTTTCATCACCGGTTGGCCATCGATCAGGGTTAGGGACGTAGTGTTGGTAAAGCTGCGGCTCATAAACAGCTCGGCGTTAAAGCTAATGCTTTTACCATCTTGGGTCACCACCTGGCCCTGGGCGGCAAAGTGCATTTTTTCCACCTCGGTCGAGCGGGTTTGCCGCTCGTACACCAGCGCCGGGCCGCTAGGGGCTACTGGTGCGGTGGGGATTTCCAGGCTGACGCTGGCCGCTGCTGCCTGCAGCTGATCCGGCGTTAAAATCTGCAACTCCTCGCCGGTAATCTGTTGATACAAGCGGGCGATGATCATCAACTGCAAACGCTCATTGGCGCTGGCTGCCCCCCGCAGATCAAGCGTTTGGCTCTGCCTCGCCCCCAATACCGGCGCGCTCGCGGCAGGTGGGGCAGCCTGCATCAGCGGCGTCTCCACCTGCACAGGGCCAGTATTTTGGCCCTGCCCATTGGCAGCCCCCGTGCGCACCGTTAAGCGTTCGCGCACCTCCCGCAGCTCCTGGTAACTGTGGCGCGCGGCCAGTTGAATATTTGCTTGGCGAATGATCATGGCAGGACACCCGTGGTTACATGGCCTGTTATCGGCGCCCGCGCGGTGGGATTTAAGGCTGATTGGGCGCAAGAGGGATGATTTGGGCGCCAAAGGGTTCTATGGCCGCAAAGGGTGCAGTGGCTTGTGCGTTCGCCACACTAATTTGCCCGCGTATTTTATTGACCCGGCGGCTTTTTATGCGAGGTCAATAAATGAGGGATAAAACCCGTTTGATACACACCGAGCCGGTAGAATTTCGGTAAGATTGCCGCGCCTTACGCCTGCGTAGAACCCGTTAGGCATCCCCGTGCCGAGCTTTCTTTTCCCTAATTAATTGGAGTGCACCATGGCATCACGACAAGACATAGTTAACCAAGCACTGTGGGAGGCCAACTACGACCACTGGAAACCCACCGACGATGAAATGGCAGAAATTTTTACCACCGCAGGCCTCAATGCCCCCAGCAAATCGGATTTAAAAAAATTCCGCACGGCACCGGGCAATATTTCCATTAACGGCCAAAGCATCGCCTGGTGCGGTATTTTCGCCACCTATGTATTAAAAAAATGGGGCGGTATTGATGTGAAATGGTCCAACGGCGGTATTGTGGGTTCCGGCGTGAATAAAACCTGGAACCGCGACGGCATGCGTCCGGGTGACGTAGCCGTGGTGCGCGGCAAACTCGATTCTAAAGGGCGCGGCGTGCACCACCATTTTATTATCACCGCTATAGATTATGCGGCTAACACCATGGAGTCAGTGGACGGCAATTCCACCAATAATGAAATTGTTTGGCACACCAACAAACATATCTCTTACACCGGTGCAGATAAGGATTCTTACACGCCGTATTGCCATTATAAGTTGAAGATTTGACCCTGTTTTTTGTGGCAGTGAATAATTGATCGGCAAGGTTGAATGGCGCGCTGGAGTTTTAATCGGCGCTGCCACCTATTCAACACGCCGTTAAATATTCGCTGACGCATTTTGGCCGCCAGCCCTTATTCATCCATACGGTGCACCAATAACAAGGTCTATAAACGATTGGTGCCTGAGTAATTAATAATTAAATTCCTTAACAAGCTGCAACTGCCCAATACTCCGCAGCGGCACAATAAAGTTTTCGCGCTTTTCATCTACCGTTCCCTCATTAAACACCAAGGTAATTTGGCAGGTAATAATGTCGTTGCGGTTGCTGCCCGCCGTGAAGTTGTAGCCGTTGTTATTTAAATTGCCCCAGTAATTGACGTACACCAAATAACGCCCCCGCAAGGGTGAGGCGAGGCTGAAAATTTCTGGGCCGGGGCCGTCTACGCCGTCTGGGTCCAGGCCGCCGCCCTCCTTCAAAATGGGGTCGCCGTAGTAGGCCCGTTGGCCGTCGGGGGTGATGACGTGCATGTCAATTTCCGCCTGGGGGTCGTCCCAACCTAACACCAGGCGAATTCTCGCCTGTGGGCGGCTTTTATTGCTGTCGTAAAACTGCACCCGCTTTACCTGGGCGCCGTCGCTGGTGGCAAGGCTTAGGCTGTTGGAGGCGGGCCCGAGGGCGTAGGGGCGGGCAAAATTGCCGTCGGCGTCGGTGTAGAGCGGCAAGGGGTTGCCATTAACGGCCAGGGTGTGGGGCTGGGGCAAATCACTTTTAAGGCGGCCTGCAATCATGCTGCGCTCGCGCACCCTACCCCGGTCGATGGGCGGGGTGGGGTAGGCGACGCGGGCGGTGTCGGATTTATTGGTGAGGCCGTCGTATACCCAGCCGTTGTTGGGGCCTTGCCAGGCAACTTCAGCGGCAGAGCCGTTGGCGGCGAGCAGGCTTAAGCAGGCCGCCATGGGGGACAAGATGACACTTAGGGGTGAGGCCACGGGAATTCCTTCTGTAATAGCCGATGGGGAAAAAGTTAGGGGCCAAGCATAGCAGCTAAGGATAAGGTGTTAGCACTGGCTGGCCCACCGCATATCGAGGTTTTTAAGGGCTATAAGCCCGGACGAGCAAACTGTGCGCAACCGCAAGTTATCTGCCCGTGGCTGCTAATCGCTAAATCCTATTGGTCTAATTTTGGCATAGCTCCTACTATGTCCTAGGTGTCGTTGTTACTATTTAACCTCGCGGCTTTGTTTTAGGCCTTTTAGTTTAACAATCTATGGCTGGTGCCCCTAACGAGAGGTAGTGCGTGCTCGATGTACAGCGTTTAAAGCACATGATGCAAACCCATCAGGTGGCGAGCCCCCCGGATTTAGTCGGCGTATGCGCGGAGGAAATTGCCCGCCTGCAGGCGCGTTTAGGGCTTACCTTCCCCGCCAGCTACCAACAATTTTTACTCACCTGCGGCCGTTCCGCCGGTTTATTGTCTCCTTGGGTGGCGTTTTATTTTGACGATTTAGTGGAGATTCGCGAAGAATTTAACGAGCATTTAGGCGAATTAATCGACCCGTTTGACGTGCCCGCTAACGCCTTAGTATTTGCCCAGGCCGATGCAATTTTTGATTATTTTTTTTGCGACGGCAGCGAAGACCCGCCGGTATATCGCCTCAATTTCCAAACCCAAAACCCCAGCTGTGAGCGCTGCGCCGCAAGTTTTAGCGCCTATTTAGAAGCCCTGGTGCTGGCTTCTGATAAAGAGCAGTGGTTGGATGATTTGGTGGAGGATGAAACCTATTCTGAGGCGAGTTGTGATGGGGATGAGGATAATTTGCTGTAGGCGTTAGAGGCTAATTGCTTAAGTAATTCCTGTTGCACGCATATGGGCGCATGTTAAATATATTAATAACTATTCAGCACGCCTTGTTACCTTCTTAAGCGCGGGCGATAAATTTTGGCGGGTTTGGCCAATCGGCAGTATCGATTCGCGGTGCAGTCGTGGTGAATAAAGGTTATTTCAGGCCGTCAAAAAGAGGGACCTTTTTAACGAGCCTATATGATGGATGTATTTACGGCGTGTCTGCAATAACCTGTATTCATCACTGCAGGCGCAGTATAAGGACTCGCAAAGCTCTTGCCTGATAGTTTCCAGTCAGTGCGGCAATATGCGCCCAGCTAAAGTAAAAAGGTGCTGAATAGTTACTTATAATGAGCCCAATGAATCCAGTTTAGAGCCCCCGCTTTAACGGGTTTTGCTTAAGCGTTCCCCAAACTGTTAAGGTTATGCGCCCTCCCGTTTAGCTTATCGCCATGCCTACTACAAAAATCCTTACCGCCTCAGGCGCCGCTATCGCGCCCTATCTTGCCGACCTCGCCCGCCTGCGCATAGAAGTATTTCGCCACTGGCCTTATCTCTATGAAGGCAATATGGACTACGAGCTTGCATATTTAAAAACCTATGTATCATCCCCGCGCAGTATTTGTGTATTAGTGCAGGCGGAGGGCAAAATTGTCGGGGCCTCCACGGGTTTGCCTTTAATTGATGAAACAGCAGAATTTCAAGCGCCGTTTATGTGCGCCGGTTGGGATATACAAAAACTGTTTTATTTTGGCGAATCGGTTTTATTGCCCGCATATAGAAGCCAAGGCCTGGGCCACGAATTTTTTAATTATCGCCAGCAGCACGCCCAAGGCTTTAACTGCTTTACCCACACCACCTTTGCCGCAGTGGAGCGGCCCTTAAACCATCCGCTGCGCCCAACCAATTACACAGACCACGCAGAATTTTGGCGCAAGCGCGGGTATACCCACCAGCCGCAATTAGCTATGCAATTAAGCTGGCCGGAAATCGGCGCCGCCGAGGCCAGCACAAAAACCTTAAGTTTTTGGCTGCGGCCTGAGCCGGTGCAGCTATGATTATTGCCGCCTGTAAATATCCGCTAGAAACCCTCGGCAGTTTTAGTGAGTTTGCACACAAGCAAACATTATTATTAGCCCAGGCAAAAAACCAGGGCGCCGCCATAGCGGTATTGCCAGAATATTTAGCTTTGGAATTGGCGGGTTTTACCTCCGAGCGCGGCGATTTGGCGGCATCATTACTGGCTATTCAAGAATTTTGGCCCCACTGGCAAGAATTATTTACCCGCCTGGCCCAACAATTCAAAATGTGGATCTGCGCCGGTACTTTTTTAGTGGCGGACGGGCAGGGGCGTTATGTTAATCGCGCCGGATTATTTTCACCGGCGGGCACTATTGGTTGGCAGGATAAAATTCTGTTAACCGGCTTTGAAAAAACCTGTCAATTAATTGCGCCTGGCAATTCATTGCAGGTATGGCAAACCGGCTCGATTTATACCGGCATAGCCGTGTGTTACGACTGCGAATTTCCCCTTGGTATTCGCGCCCAGCGGCAGGCGGGTGCGCAGTTAATGCTGGTGCCCAGCTGTACCGACACCCTCGCTGGCGCCCACCGGGTGCGCATTGGCTGCCAGGCCCGCGCCCTGGAAAACCGTATGGCTGTAGCCTGCGCCACCACCGCCGGGCAATTACCCTGGAGCCCAGCGCTGGATATGAATACTGGGGAAGCGGCGATATTAGTGCCCATGGATATAGGCCTGCCGGATAACGGCATAGCGGCGCAAACCGGTGGTGATAATAACTGGGCCATTGCCGATGTGGATTTTACCGCGTTGCAATTTCCCGCCGCCGCACAAGTGGCCAACGATTCCGACTGGCCCGATCAAATTACCCAGGCGAGTGTTCAAACGCTGTGAATATACAGGCGTATGCAGCCTAGATTATGATTTCTTGAATTATTCTTAATATTTTTTTGGGGCTTTTATGTCGGAAGAACAATACAGTCAGCAGTACAGTGACGAAGGTTTTTGGCAAAAAGTAAAAACCACCGCCCGCAGCGCAGGCGTCGCAGTTTTAGAAAATGGCTTAAAAATGTATTACGCCGCCAGGGACGATAAAACGCCTGCCTGGGCAAAAGCCACTTTATACAGCGCCCTGGGTTATTTTATCTGCCCCATTGATGCCATACCCGATATGCTGCCGGTGGTGGGGTTTAGTGATGATTTGGGTGTTTTAATTGCAGCGGCCGCCACTACAGCGGCATACATTACTGATGAGCATGGTGCAAAGGCGAAAGAATTGGTTAAGCGCTGGTTGCCGGGTGAAAAGTCTAGTCAGACAGATATAAAATCGGCTGATTAAAACTGTATCTATTTGTCACACTCTGATTTAATCCAGTATTTGATTTTTTAATTAGCATGCCTACACCTATTCATATAAAAGAAAGGCTTTTTCTCGCCTTAGCCCAAATTCCGGCCGGCCGCGTCATCACCTACGGTGAATTAGCCAAGCGCGCAGGAATGCCCAATGGCGCGCGTTTAGTGGGGAGGATTTTGGGGGAATTGCCGGAGGATGGTGGTTTGCCCTGGCATAGGGTAATTAACGCTCAGGGCAAATTGTCGTTTCCGCCAGGGGAGCAAACCTATTACAGACAGAAACAATTATTAATGCAGGAAGGGGTGGAGTTTGTGCGGGATAAAATTAAATTGTCTGTTTATGGGGTTTAAAAACACATCAGAAGCACGGTTTTCTGTTGACGAGTCAAGGATGCATAAAGTTGGGCACTAAGGCCCAACTAAATAGAAGGTAGGGAGAGCGTTAACCGCCTGCGCCGCTGGAGTCAGGGTCTCGTTTAACGGCGATGGAATAATTACTCTGGCTCGCGTTTATCTCCAATGTGCGCACCATATTAATATCCGGGTCTTTCCAGCGCCACATCAGCATTTCTGTGTCGTCTAATTTAACCGCTTTGCTGCCTTTGCCTATAGTGTTTTTGCCAAGGGCAATAAATTCCTTTGGGTTGCCAAAACAGTTTTTATTAATTTCCAGTGATAGGCCATTAAATTCGGCGCGCTCATTTAATACTCGGTAGGCCGCCTCGCCATTGGTCAGCCAATCGCCAGAAGTGGGAGCGAGGCTGATGGTGCGGAATTTCTCGCTTGGGCTTAAGGGTTTGGTTTCGTCTTTAATTGATTTTAATTGGCCAGCGACGGTGGGTAAGAATAATTCGGGTATTTGTTCATAAACTTTTTTCTGCCCGAGGACGGCGAGCACCTCAGCTACAGCCGGGCATTTTGTTGCTGCAGGTATTGTTGGCGACTCTGGCTGTTTTGTGTTTGCGGTAGGCGGTTGTTGCGCGCTGCAAATAGCGGAAATTAGAAAGCCCAAAACAATGCTAAGGGGAGTAAACACCTTTGTGTTGCGCATATTCATTCATGCCCGAGAGTTTTTGCCTTTTTAATATAAAGGTTTGTGCCCATCTATTAGTACACAAACCTTTTCACATTTACTCCAATTTAATTAATGCGCCTATTAACAATACCTATTCCCCCAGCGCTGGATAATCCGTGTAACCCTCTGCCCCTTGGGTGTAAAAAGTGCTTTGATCGGGGGTATTTAACGGCGCGCCGGTTTTAATGCGGGCGGGCAGGTCTGGGTTGGCTAAGAAGGGCACGCCAAAGGCGACGGCGTCAAGCAAGCCTGCGCTGATGGCGGCAGCGGCTTCTTCGGCGCTGTAGCCCATATTGGCCACCAATACGCCTTTGTAGTGCTGCCGAGCGGGGGTGAGTACATCGCCGCTTTGGGCTTGGAAGAAGTCGCTGCGCATCACGTGCAGGTACGCGAGGTTAAAGTCGTTTAAGCGCTGGGCGAGCCATGCAGTGAGGGCCACCGGATCGCTATCGCGCATGCTGTTGTAGCTATTGAGCGGGGAGATGCGCACGCCTACGTGCTGGCTCGGCCACACCTCGCAGACGGCGGCGATTACTTCTAGCAATAGGCGGGCGCGGTTTTCGATGGGGCCGCCGTAGGGGCCGGAGCGCTTGTTGGCGCCGTCGCGCAGGAATTCATCCAATAAATAGCCGTTGGCGCCGTGCACTTCTACGCCGTCGAAGCCTGCGGCGCGGGCGTTAATGGCGGCCTGTTTGAAGCCCTGGATAATGGCGGGGATCTCGTCGTCCTTAAGTTCTTTGGGTACCACTTGGGGCAATTTACCCTCGGGGGTGTGCACTTCGTCGTCTATGGCGATGGCGCTGGGGGCCACAGGTTGTTTGCCGCCGTTGAGGGCCGGGTGGCAGGCGCGGCCGCCGTGCCATATCTGCAGGAAGATCTTGCCGCCTTTGGCGTGCACTGCGTCGGTCACCAGCTTCCAGCCGTCAATCTGCGCTTGGTTGTAAATGCCGGGTTCCTGCCAGAAGGCGGAGTTGCCCTCCATGGCCATGGTGGCCTCGGCGATTATTAGGCCCGCCGAGGCGCGCTGGGCGTAGTACTCGGCCATCAGGGTATTGGGGATGTGCTCAAGGCCCGCCCGGCAGCGGGTGAGGGGGGCCATCCAGATGCGGTTTTTGAAGGAGAGGCTGTCGTTGCTTAGCTCTTTAAACAATATGTCGTGGCTCATGGGCGTGTCTCTGGGTTGTCTATTGGCTAGGGGGTTGGGCCGCTTACGCAGGGGCTGAGTGGTTGGATCTGCGTCTGTGGGGCTGCAGGGTTAGAGCATGATGGAGGAGGAAGTGGGGGATTCAAGGGGGGAGTTGTCTTGAGAATTTCTTCCCATAGGCGACGGTTAGGCGCGCCTTTTTGGGGTATCGACGCCTGTGTGATTCCTGTTAGTCTGCCCGCTCATCCTCCATTATTACTAGGGAAAAAATGGCTACTTGTTATCACTGCGGATGTTCTATCCGCCCAAACGAAGGGTATCGTCGGAAAGTTCAGACGGGAGAGTCCACACGCGTTTATTCTTCGCGGAATCCCGGAAGTTCATATGGTCAGTCCTTTGGGCTTCGAACACTTTGCCAAGATTGCGCAATCGCTATTGACCAACAGCACGCGATTGCCAATCAAAAAGGGAAAATAGCAGGTATTTCCGCAGCCGTTGGTCTCATCACCGCTGGTATCACATTTCTCAATATTCGTTCATTTATTGACAATGATACCCCTCGATTGATATTTGCCTTTTTCATTTTGGGAGGCCCAGGATTTTGCTTGTATTTCTTGCTTTTGTTATTCAGAAACTCTAACCAAGGCGAAAATTCATCAAGTCAATCTTACGCGTCTGTTCAGCCAGAGAGTATGGCGTCACAAATCTCAAATGTTGATTTGAATTTATACATCGCAAAGATACGCACTGTCGGTGAGAAAGTTGAGGCCCTTGGCATATCTTTCTTTGGGGTCTACGGGTTAGAGAGAAAACAGGAAAATATGCAGCGCCTCGGCGATATTATTTTTAGTATTCTCCCACCTCGGCATCATGGGGATATTGATGTTTGGGAGGATCATCTTCTGAAGACAACCTATAATCGCTTCTTAAATGAATTTTCTGTCGCAACAAATCCCATTAATTTTGAAGTGCTCTTATCGATATTCCCAGGAGAGTCGGATGAATCGGAATATTCATATCTATCTCGACTGAATGCTGTCGTGAGAGAAATAATGCCCATAATCCATCCGGAAATCGACGTCGAATCTGAGGGGCAGTCATGAAGATAACTATTCATTTCTACATAAGTGCATCTAATAAAAATCCAATAATTGCGGAGAGATAGAAACATATTCACTTGTTTTTGATGTTGCAAAGTTTCAGTTTTACGTGGAGCTTTGTCCTCTGTGCCTCATACATGCAAGCTCAGACCAAATTCCAGATAGCTTTACTTTTTCCCCAAATGGAGTACACGTCTTTTTCAAAAACAACGCAATGGCTTCTGATTTTCTCTTGTGGCTAAAGAGAGCAGATCAGGATGCAAGAAGTTACTTTGCTACAAAGCCTGATTGAATTAGTACGCTTAGTCCAATAATTGAATATTCGGATGCAGTGTAAATTTAAATATCTAACAAATCGTTGCAGCACCGCTTCGGCACTTAGAATCTGTTTAAGTCGTGGTGTTATGCTTCTGCTGCGAAAAAGTATCCAATAAAACTACGGTTCAAAAACCGCCACTGAACTCGGCGATGGGTAGCCAAGGTAAAAGCCGGGCAACACGAGGGTTGTCTCTAGATACCTGTGTCACTTAAAGATTTTGGTCGCAGGATCAGTGGAGCCTGGAGCCTGGAGGCGGAGATTTAAGGCGTTAAGTATTAATAGGGTTGTTGTGGAACGAACCCTCCCGCGCACAAATCACTTCCTTGTGATTTGCCTACAGGCAGTTTCGCTTTGCGCATTGCTCTTGCAATATGCGATTTGGGGAGAGAAAAGATACCTAAATTTAAGCAAAGTGCCTTAGTTTTGGCTCCCCCTTTCCAAGGGGGAAGTCGGGGTGTCCGGCGAGGGGCTTACTCGCAGAGTTTGCCGCCGGTGGCCGCCATTTCCACGCGGCGGTTTTTGGCGCGGCCGGGGGCGGTTTTGTTGTCCGCTACCGGGCGGCTCTCGCCGTAACCCTTGGCAGAGAGGTTTTGTACCCCCTGGCTGCTCAGGTTACTCACAACCGATTGTGCCCGTCGCTCGGAGAGCGCCAGGTTGTAGGCGTCGGAGCCTTGGCTGTCGGTGTGGGCGGAGATTTCCAACGCTACATGGGGGAAGGGTTTTAGGGTGGTGGCGATTTTTTGCAGCACGCCCAGGGAGGCCGGGGTCAGCTCGGCGGAATCCACCGCGAAGTAGACCTGCTCAAACAGGGACTTAAGCTCTTTGCACTCGGGGGTGGTGAGTACCTTAGGTGCTGGCGGCGCTACGGGGGCGGGCGGTGCCGGTGCTGGTTTGGGGGCGGGTGGGGTGTAATCCCGGCCAAAGCGTTTGATCACATTTAAGGTGAGCTGGCTTGAGTCTTTGTCCACAAACAGGGCTTCGGCGCGCAGGCCCCAGTCGTTGCTAAAGCGGTATTCACCGCCCAGGCCCAGGCTCACTTGGGTGCTGTTGACCTGCTCTACCTCAAACGGGCCGCCGTCTGGGCGGCCGCGGGCGACGCCGGTTTTCAGCTGGCCGACACCGGCTTTGGCGTAGGCAGACAGGCCGGGCAAATTGCTGGGCAGGTAATACAAACCACTTAAGGCCCAGTGTTTATAGTCTACGGCGGCGCCGGATTTGAATGTGGCCTCGCCCTGGTCGGCGTAGGTGGCTTCAATGCTCCAATCGTCGTTGATGTCGTAGCCGAGAATCAGGTTGGGCACCACTGTATCGGTGGTGTCATCCAGCTCTTCGGGCAGGTCCACAACCCGTGGCTTGAGCTTGCTGATGCCCACCCCGGCGCCCAGGTAAAGGCCTTGGCAGTGTTTGTAGCCATCGCCGGTTTTAGCTATGCCGTCCGTACACTCTGAGGCTAAAGCCCCTGCGGCCGGGAGGGCCGCAAGGACAAGGGCGAGGGCGGTGAGATTAGCGTGCTTGGTCATGGGTTTTCCTTCTGCGGAAGATTAAAAGTGCGGGTGTACAGATCACAAACAACCAGCCCAGGGCGCCGCCCCGGCCTCTTAAGCCGGTTTGAATCTTGCCTTTGGGGGCCTCGGGCGCTTGTTGTTTGGGGGTGTCTTGGTCATGGGTTTTCCTTCTGCGGAAGATTAAAAGTGCGGGTGTACAGATCAC
>DAOQGS010000046.1:0-11991 GCA_035338675.1 Cellvibrionaceae bacterium | reverse complement strand
TTTGCTGCGCAGTGTGCAATCTGTCTGGGCGGCAGCGGCCGCAAGCGGCTGAGCATTGTGTCGAATAGTGTTGATAATATTGGCGGCTTCGTGCCAATGCTCCTGCGGTAAATGGCGGCTATCTGAGCGCGGGTAGGTAATTAATTGGTGGTTTTCATAGAGTGATTGGCATAAATCTAGAACGGTTTGCGCCGATAATTTTAATTGTTTGGCTGCATCAATTTGCAAGCTGGATAAACTGTAGGGTAAGGGAGCATTTTGATTTTTGCGCTGGGTGGTAAATTCATCCACCAGGGCGGGTTTACCTTGAATGCGTTTAATGACGTGTTCACACAGGGGCTTGGATAAAACCCTCCCCTCAGTATCACAAAAGGGAGCGCAGGCTTCGGAGGGCAGCCACTTGGCATTCACCCGCGCTGCTGGTGTACCGTTAAACTCCACCTCAGCGATGACCTCATAATAATCATGGGGCCTAAATGCGGCGATTTGCTCATCCCGCCGCACCACCAGGCCCAATACCGGCGTCTGCACCCGGCCAACCGAGAGCACACCCCGCGCGCCCTTGGACTGGCCGAGAATACTGTAGGCGCGGGTCATATTCAGGCCGTACAACCAGTCCGCGTGGGTGCGCGCTAAGGCTGATTGGCTCAAGGCGTAAAAATCGCTGTTGGGCCGCACTTGGGTAAGGGCGCGCCCGATGGCAGCGGGGTTTAAATCGTTAATTAACAGCCGCTTTACCTGCGATAATTGTGCCGCAGTTAACCGTGCCTCCCACAAAACTTCATCCACCAATAATTGCCCTTCGCGATCCGGGTCGCCCACGTGGACAATTTCTTTGGCGGATTTAATTAATTTTTTAACTACGGCTAATTGTTTGGCGGTTTGCCGTTTGGCTTTAAAACGAAATTGTTTAGGGATAAAGGGCAGGGCTTCCAAGCGCCAGGTTTTTAAGCTCGCGTCATAGTCTTCAGGCTCTGCTAACTCTAATAAATGGCCGATACACCAGGTGACACAGGCTCCATCAGCGGTTTGAATAAAGCCATCCTGTTTGCGTTGCGGGCCGGGTAACACCGCCGCCAGGGCGCGCCCGAGGCTGGGTTTTTCGGCGATGTAAAGGCGCATAGGGCTCTCCTGTCTGTATCCATATACAGTATGCCGAGGAATGGCCGCGCTGTCACCCCCGCACGCCTGGGCCGTTGCCGTAGGTTTATAGGCGAGATTAGGCGATAATTGGCGGCTAATTTCGTGCCTTAGAAAGTTCTATGACCCAGTGTGATGTTTTTGACCAAACTGCCTGTTTACTAGTCGATGTGCCCAAGCTGCAGCAAATCGCCCGCACTATCGAACAGCGCAAAAAAGCGGGCCAGCCGTTTGACAGGTTACAGCAGCAGTTTACCGCTCTGCTGGAGCAGTCGGCGCAAACGCTCAGTGCGCGCAGGGCGTACACCGAGGTGATTGAATTTCCCACCCAATTGCCCATCAGCGAAAAACGCGAGGAAATTGCCGCATTAATTGCCGCTCATCAGGTGGTGGTGTTAGCAGGGGAGACCGGCTCGGGTAAAACCACCCAGCTGCCTAAAATCTGCCTTACCCTTGGCTTGGGCCAGCGCGGTCTAATTGGCCATACGCAGCCGCGCCGCTTGGCCGCTCGCGCAGTGGCGGAGCGCATCGCGGCGGAACTTAATTCCCCCTTAGGGCAACGGGTGGGTTATCAGGTGCGTTTTAGCGACCTCACCGCACCCAATAGCCAAATAAAATTAATGACCGACGGCATATTGCTGGCCGAAATTCAAACCGATCCCTTACTGCTGCGTTACGATGCGTTAATTATTGATGAAGCCCACGAGCGCAGTTTAAATATTGATTTTATTTTGGGGTATTTAAAGCGCCTGCTGCCTAAGCGGCCGGATTTAAAAATTATCATCACCTCTGCCACCATAGATCTACAGCGTTTTTCTCGCCATTTTCATGGCGCACCGATAATCGAAGTTTCCGGCCGCACCTACCCGGTAGAAATTCGCTATCGCCCTTCTATTACCGAGGAGGATCAAATTGATGCGATTGTGAGTGCTGCTGAGGAAATTTTACAGCTGCCTAAACACGCTGGCGATATTTTGGTGTTTTTAAGTGGTGAGCGCGAAATTCGCGATACCGCTAAAGCTCTGCGCGCGCTGAACCGGCCTGATTTAATTATCCTGCCGCTTTATGCCAGGCTGTCCAATGCTGAACAAAATCGCATTTTCGCCCAGGCGCGGGGCCGCAAAATTATTTTGGCTACTAATGTTGCGGAAACCTCCATTACCGTGCCCGGTATAGGCTATGTCATTGACCCGGGATTTGCCCGTATCAGCCGTTATAGCCACCGCAGTAAATTGCAGCGTTTACCTATTGAGGCTATTTCCAAAGCCAGCGCCAATCAGCGCGCAGGCCGCTGCGGGCGGGTAGCCAGCGGTATTTGTATCCGTTTATATGATGAGCAAGATTTTAATAACCGCGCCGATTTTACCGACGCAGAAATTATGCGCACTAATCTTGCGGCGGTTATTTTGCAAATGCTCTCTATTGGTGTGGGTGATATTCGCAAATTCCCCTTTGTGGATCCACCGGATGCGCGGTTAATCAGCGATGGGTTTAAATTACTCGAAGAGTTAAACGCGGTTACGCCGCAGGGGCAATTAACGGCGGTTGGCCGCGCCCTGGCCAAACTGCCCATAGACCCGAAACTTGCGCGTATTTTATTGGCGGCTAATCAGCGCGGCTGTTTAACGGAAATGCTCATTATCACCACCGCCATGGCCAACCAAGACCCGCGCGAGCGACCCGCCGATAAACAACAAGCCAGCGACGAAAAACATCGACGTTTTTGGCACGCCGATTCCGATTTTTTAACCTGGGTTGCGCTCTGGGAATATATAGAGGAGCAGCGCCAAGCGCTTACCGCAAGTCAATTTAAAAAACTCTGTGAAAAAGAATTTTTATCCTGGTTGCGCCTGCGCGAATGGCGAGAATTACACCATCAATTGCGCTTAGCCTGTAAAGAGGCGGGTTTTAAAGAAAATACCCAACCGGCCTCCTACGACGCGATACACAAAGCACTGCTGGCGGGCCTAAGTGCCAACATTGGTGTTAAATCCGAGGAGCCTAGCGAGCAGGATTATTTAGGGGCGCGCAATCGTAAATTTTTTATTTTCCCCGCCTCCTCACAATTTAAAAAACGCCCAAAATGGATTCTGGCGGCGAATTTATTAGAAACGAGTAAAGTCTACGGCCATACGGTGGCCAAAATAGACCCTGAATGGCTGTTAGAAACCGCCGAACATCTGTTAAAACATCACTACTATCAACCCCATTACGCCCACCAAACCGGTCAGGTCATGGCCTACGACCGCATTACGCTCTACGGGTTGGTAATTAAAGATAAACATAGGATTAACTACGCACATATTAACCCGCAGGAAACCCGTGAGGTGTTTATTCGCCAGGCGTTGGTGGAAGGGGGCTACGGGCGCAACCCACCCCATAAAATCGGCGAATTTTATCGCCATAATCTCGCCTGTATCGAAGAAGTACAGGGTTTGGAGGCGAAATCCCGCCGCAAGGATATTTTGGTGGACGATGAGGAAATTTTTACCTTCTACGCCGAGCGTTTGCCAGAGACCATAGCCAATTTGGCAAGTTTTGAGCATTGGCGTAAAACCTGCGAACGGGAACAACCGCGTTTATTATTTATTCCCATGGCGCGGTTAAAGCGCCACGACGCCCAAGCCATAACCGAAGCGCAATTCCCCAAAATACTAGCGGTGGATGGAATGGAATTGCCGTTAAGTTACCATTTTGAGCCAGGCGCTGCGGATGATGGCGTATCGGTACATGTGCCCATTGATATTTTGCATAACCTGCCACAGGGCCCCCTTGATTGGCTGGTGCCCGGTTTAATTCGCGACAAACTAATCGCGCTTATTAAATGTATGCCGAAGCAATGGCGTAAACGCTTTGTGCCCATTCCAGACGCCGTCGATAAAATATTGGCCCGCATTAGCCTTGGCAAACGCTCTTTGCTGGAGGTATTAAGCGAAGAATTGCAGCGCCTTGCCGGCGAGAAATTGCCCGCTGAGGTATGGGCCGATATTGATATTGATCCATTTTATGTCATGAATATTAAGGTGATGGATGATCAAAACCGTTTGATTGCCCAGGGCCGCGATTTGGCCGATTTGCGCCTTAAATACCGCGCCAATGTGCAACAGAGTTTACAAACGGCGGGTGATCAGGTGGAGCGTTCTGGAATTACGCGCTGGGATTTTGGTGTTTTGGAAGCTGAATCCACCTTGATGCGCGGCAAAGTGCGTATTCGCGCCTATCCGGCTTTAATTGACCAAGGCGCCAGTCTCGATCTTAAATTGCTGGATAATCCTCTGGAAGCCGCGTGGTTAAGCGCCAAGGGCCTCAGCCGCTTGGCTCTATTGGCTATGCCCGATGCCTGCAAATATCTGCATAAAAATCTATTTAAAAAAACCAGTATTTTACTGTCTACTTTAGGGCTGGGTACGCCTGCACAGGTGGTAGACGATTTATTGTTGGCCGCAGCGTATCAGGCCTATTTTAGTCAACACGATACTCCTCGCAACGCCGAGGCTTTTACACAATTATTGGTGGCGCGCTCTGCGTTAACCAAAACAGCTGTTGAGTATGAGCATGTGTTAGAGGCCATATTTACACAGGTTTTAGCGCTAAAAAATCAAATGAAAACCGCCAAAAACGCTTTGGCGGTGTTTGATACAGTGGCCGCTATTAATGAGCAAATCAGCCATTGGCTTTATCCAGGATTTATTTTTGCCACCCCCTTTTTGCAGTTGCAACAAATGCCACGCTATATCAGTGCACTGCAAACACGTTTTGAAAAAGCCCAGCAAAGTCCGCTCAAGGATAAACAGTGCAATCAAGAAGTACTGATTTTTTGGCAGAAACACCAGCAGCTGTGGCAACAAAAAGGCCCCGCAGTCTATTTTCACAATTCTGCCTGGCAGGAATATCGCTGGTTAATAGAAGAGTTTCGCGTGTCGCTCTTTGCCCAGCAATTAAAAACCCGCGTGCCAGCCTCCGCCAAACGTTTGACAAAAGCCTGGGAGGCCCTATTGGAAATGGGTTGGTAGTGTTTTTAATACTATAAGGGCTGGCGGCGTGTGGTAAGGCCCAGGCAAAAACCAATGTATTTTTGACGTGTCACTTAACATGCTGTGAAACAGCGCCCGGCAGGTTTAGCGCTCACCTATATCATGCGCGGCGTGCAATGCTTGCGATAAGTCACAACTTTGTGTATTTGGCTTAATTTATTCTGCATTGTGCGCGGAATTAATCATGGGCGTTACGCGTTATCTCTAATTACCATATTTAAATGGCAATATGTTTCCAGGTTAAGTAAAATTCGGTGGCGCTATTGTCACGCCGTATTCCTACCATGCAATGCAGTGGCGCACCGCAGGACGGTGTGTCACCAAGTATTAGCTGTCTGCATAGGGCTTAAAGCTGGACAATCTATGTCTGGCCGCTGCTGACACACACCTTTAGCTATTCCCAGGCTCCTTCCTGTGGCTCTGGATCGCTCCGATTGTTAGATGCATGGGTTAACAGCAAACATATTGTCTTATAAACCATAACTGGGCTGGTGAGCTGTATAGGCGAGGAGGGCAAGTAGGCTGTGTTTTAGCGTATGGCGAGGCTAGAGGCAAAGAAATGTGGCCAGCATGCGGTTTTGTAACATAACAGTAACAAATAATTCATAATCTGCGCGCCAACGGCAGCGATAAGACTGCTAGAGCGTTTTAATTTTACCTGGAGAAAAAGCATGAGTTCTAAATTGCGTTCATTGATCGCTTTATCTTGTTTGGCGCCTGCGGGTGCTATGGCGGATGCCCCTACCGTGTATGGCCGCATCAACCTAACCGCACAGCAAAATTCCACCGAAACACTGCAATTTGTTAGTGCAAGCGATACAGTAACAACCACTAAGTCAGATACCACTACACTTGAAAATAACGTCTCGCGCATTGGCTTTAAAGGCAGCGAAAAATTCGCCGATTTAGGATTGGAAGGATTTTATCTAGCTGAATACGCCGTATATGCCGACGATGGTGTAGACGGTACCGATCCCAATACCACATCTATCCGACAGCGCAATATTTACTTTGGCTTAAAAGGTAGCTTTGGTGCCGCGCAAGCGGGTTATTTTGATACGCCATTAAAATCAGTACAAAATAAAGTTGATTTGTTTAACGATTTGCAAGGCGATATCAACAACTACATCACTGTTAATGATTATCGCCGCAAAAATTCTGTTATGTATACCACGCCTAAAATGAGCGGGTTTACAGGTTATATTGATTTAATTCTCAGCGAAGGCAATAGCAAAGAGCAGGACGCTATTAATAAAGAAAAGGGCCGTGATAATGCAGCGTCACTGGCGTTAACCTATGAACAGGGCGGTTTTTACGGCGCTATTGCTTTTGATAAAAATGTTGTCGTGGTTGAGTCTAATAAAAATTTAAATGATGAAAGCCAGGTTTATCGCTTGGTTGCGCAATACACGCTGGGCGCTTGGCAATTGGGCGCTTTATACGATAACCACGACGCCACCACTTACACCGCAGCGGCCGATAACAAGTCGTTAGTTGGCAAAGAAAACCAGGGCGGCTGGATTGTTTCCTCTCAGTACACTCTCGGCCAATGGGCACTTAAAGCGCAGTATGGTCAATCAGACATTTTGCGTGGCGCTGAAGTTGAGCGTGATGCGGATGTATTAAGCCTGGGTGCTGATTATAAGCTGAGCAAAAACACGCGTTTATTTGGTTTTTACACTACCGAAAGCGCTGATGTTAGCTGGCAAAAAACCAAATCAACCGGCACCGTTACCGCAAGCCAAGGTAATGATTACTTCGCACTTGGCGGCGAATTGATTTTTTAATTAAACGCTCGCCAGTGTTTTTTATGGGGCCTTCGGGCCCTTTTTTGTTTTCACTCCCAGCATCAAGTAAAATCCGCGCAAATTCACATCTTTAGGTTAGCGGGCATGGGACATTTATTGCGTCGGGCAGGGTTGGCAGTTGCGGTGGTAATTTGGGGGGCGGCAGGCGCGCCGGCGGCACTTGCGGCAGCAGGCGGCCAAGAGACCAATGACCCTTGGGAGGGATACAACCGCAAGGCCTTCGCGTTCAATGATTTTTTTGATCGCTGGCTGCTAAAGCCCGTTGTGAAGGGCTACAAGTTTATAGCACCAGCTCCCGTGGAGACAGGCATTAGCAATGCGTTTGAGAATTTACTGGAGCCGGCCAGCGTGCTTAACGACATTTTACAGTGGAAGTGGAAAGCCGCCGGGCGTGATTTAGGCCGTTTTGTGGTAAACAGCACTGCGGGAGTCGTTGGGCTGTGGGATGTGGCGGATATGATGGGCTGGAAAAAGCCGACAAGCAGCGAGGATTTTGGCCAGACCTTGCGCACCTGGGGGGTCCCCACTGGCCCTTATTTTGTGATCCCATTTCTTGGGCCTTCCACCCTCACTGAAGCCTTCGTTGCTACCCCAGTGGACTTTTTCACCCACCCAGTGAGTTATACCGAGTCGGTGCGCGCTTATAACAGTCTCTCGGCGCTAAAAATTATCGACAAGCGCAGTCAGCTGCTGGCGGCGGAAGAGCTGATCAGCGGGGATCGGTATATTTTCATCCGCGAAGGTTTTCTGCAAAACCGCGCCTTTAATGCTGCGGATGGGCAGGTAATTGATGATTTCGGTGCGGATACGGATCTTAAGGATTTTTAATTTAGGCTGGTGTCAGCACGGCCCCAAGCGGAGGCCGCGCCAGCATTCTTCCGGGTGAATAGAAACTCTTTATTGAATAGATGCCGGCCTGGCTTTTCGTCACTGATTGTCCAACAGCTCCACAATAGAGAGACCCGCGTGGCACTTGCCATCGCAGGACATGGCGCGGATGACCTTGGTTTTGGCCCTGAGCATGGGGCCGTGCCCGAAGTGAGAGCTAATACTGACGACACACTCAGTACCTAGATTAATGGGGGCATCCAGCACCAAGAGCATTCCGCCGCCGCTGAGGTTGGAACAAACCCCTGTCAATTCCTCACTCTCCAGCAAAATCTTGGCCGGACAGTCGAGTTTCATGCGAATGAAACTGCGCTTTTCTTGATAATTCCGCGTACTTAACTCCATAAACCCCCCAGTCGGATGATCTTAGGTTTAATGCGCCACTGTTTGCGTAAAAACACTCAGGCTTTTACCTAGCGATGATCCGCCTGTGGACGTACAGCCTTTACCTTAGCCTAAAGGGTGATTTTTTCCAGCGCTGGAGGTGGGTAATGATACCCATATCCGCTTTGGGCACACTTGGGTGCACCACGTCACTATTATCGAAACTGGCTTAAGTTGCGGGGGGCTGCAATTGCTGTTTGTCGCTTGCGGGGGCTAAGGGAGAGGAGTACTGTTAGCGCCCTTCGAGATACACCATTATCCCCGTCGTATAGGTGATTAATGATCAGCGACCTCAGAACACTCCTCGTCATCGACCATGACGAGAGCGTTCGCCACACTATAGTTGCTATGTTGCAAGATAGTGATTATGGCGTGCATTTGGAAACGTCAAGTCAGGGAGGATTACAGTGGTTCATTGCTCACCGGCCAGATTTGGTGTTAGTCGATTTAACCATGCCGGATATAGATGGCATTAATCTCATGCTGGCCCTGCGGGAGCAGGACAATGCGGTTTCGGTCATTGTGACCTCCGCCGTGGGCAGCGCCCGTGATGTGGTGGAGGCTCTGCGTAAGGGCGCCACTGACTACCTTATTAAGCCCATCCAAAATATTGATTTTTTAACCCACGCCGTCAACCGAGCCTTAGTAAGCCGCGATTTACGGCGCGAGAACGAACAATACAAGCACGATCTGGAGCGGGCCAACCTAGAATTGAGGGATTATGTGCGTATCCTCGAGTGTGATCAGCAGGCCGCTCGCCAAGTTCAGCGCAACCTATTACCGGCCACTCCTGCCAAAGTGGCCGGTGTCACATTGGAACACAAGGTTATTCCCTCCCTCTATTTAAGTGGTGATTTCGTCGATTATGGCGGCATCCAAAACCGCTATGTGGCTTTTTATTTAACTGACGTCTCCGGCCATGGCGCCTCGTCGGCGTTTGTGACCATCTGGTTGAAACCCCTGGTTAGGCGCCTGTTTAAAGACTGCCGCAGCCAGGAAGAAGAAGTGAATCTGCTGCGCGACCCCAGCTTGCTGGTGCAGTATGTGAATAAAGAGTTGTTACACAGCCATTTTGGCTGCCATTTAACCTGTTTTGTCGGCGTATTGGATACTCATGAGCGAGTGCTCAGTTATGTCACCGCCGGTCATTTGCCTCTGCCCATCCTCGTAGAGGGCGGGCGCGCCCGTTATCTAGACGGCAAGGGCAAACCGGTGGGAATTTTTGCCGATAATCGATGGGAAGTATTCCACGAGCAGGTTGCTGATGGTTTTAATCTGGTGGTGTTCTCGGACGGAATTTTAGATACCCTGCCGGCGGACGGGCTGCTGGAGCGGGAGGCTTATTTGCTGGAGCGTATGCAGGGGTTGGAAGGTGGGTTAGGAGGAGTTTTGGCGCGTTTGAATTTAACCGCCGAACGTGCCGGGCCAGACGATATAGCTATACTTAGTTTGGAGCAGCGGGGGCGTTTATGATCAATGGTCAAATTTTGGTGGCCTACCAAAATGGCGACAATGTCATTCGGATGCTGGGCGATGTGCGGCTTACGTTGTGTATTTCGTTTGATAATTTTATTGCCCAAATGTTTGATGCGCGGCCATTTCGGTCGGTTATTTTTGATTTGCGTGAAGCAACCTGTATCGACAGTACTACCCTTGGCCTGATGGCGAAAATTGCGATCACATCCCGCAAATTTGGCTTTAAAAAGCCGCTGGTGCTCACTGCCAATCCCAGTATTAACCGTTTGCTTGAGACCATGGGTTTTAACGATATTTTTGAAATGGTTTCCGAAGCGAAATTACCCGCTAATTTAGAAACGATTCTCGATGCAACAGACGGTGAAAATGTGGATGAGGAGCAAGTTCGTTGTCGTGTGATCGAAGCGCATAAAATTCTGATGCAGTTGAACTCGTCCAACCTCAGTCAATTCAAAGCGCTGGTGGACGCATTGGAGAAACAATAATGACCTACTCAGCTCGCGCGGTTCTGATTCTGGTGCTTGTGGTTCTAGTCGGCTGTGCGCAAACCCTGCGCACGCGGGTCAATAGTTTTCGGGCGCCCGAACCTATCAGCACCTCGGCTAGCGTTGCCGTGGTGCCGTCTGAGAGTAGCCTGGCGCAATCATTGGAGTTTGGTTTGTATAAAAGCCAATTGGAGCGGGCGCTAGTTAAGCAAGGGTTTGCACTTGCGGCGCCACAACAGGCGCAATTACACGCTATCTT
This sequence comes from Cellvibrionaceae bacterium, assembly GCA_035338675.1. Taxonomy (GTDB): domain Bacteria; phylum Pseudomonadota; class Gammaproteobacteria; order Pseudomonadales; family Cellvibrionaceae; genus CAMCXE01. The sequence goes on along the minus strand of DAOQGS010000046.1, from coordinate 1,517 downwards.
GTCCTATTCAGTGAGCCGTGTCGCTGACACTGGCGATAATGGTGTGCGTACAGGTGTTATGGTGGGATCCAATCGCGGCAGTTTTGGCAGCAATGTTATGATTTTAGACGGCGCGCGCAAATCAGGTTGGTACGAGCGCAAAGTGGGTGTAGTACTTGAGCGCAATAATAATGAACGTACTCGCTTGTATGAAATAAATGCGCAAAGTGAAGGCGCTTGTGGTGTCTTATCGGCGGTGGTACCCGATATGTTAACCGCGCTTTTCAACCAATTTCCAATGGCTAATGGTGCCGTTAAATTTGTTTCGGTACCGGTATCAGAGAAGTGTCAATAATAAAAGTATTGGTTGCGTAACGATTTTTCACTGCAATTTATATTGAGTACGCTGCAGCATATAGGCTTTATGCAGGCCTTTTTAGCTGTTTGGTGTGCGGCGATCAAATTTCTCGTGCCGACTGTTAAATTAGTAAATTAGGCAATCAATCCGATGCGTATTACCTGTGAGGTTGTTTTGATTCGCTCGCACTTGAGTTGGCTATGAAAATAAGTTTAGTGGCTTTAGCGGCCTGTATATGTTTGTTAAGTGTGTTGGTGTTCAGCATGTGGCGGCAAAATGTTCAATTGCAAATCCATCTTGATGAACTATCGGAACAGTTGAGCCGCAAAGCTGCTGAGGTGAAAAGCGCTGAGCAAACTTGGCAGAATCAATTGCAAAAAGCTGCAGAGTTATTGGCTGATGCCAAAAGTGAAAATGCCAATTTGCAGTTGCAGTTACTGCAATTGCGCGGTGAAGAAAAAACGCCTGTCACAGTTGGGACTCAGGCCTTATTGAGCCGCATCGAAGATAACAATTTAGGTGATGTCATCGCCCATAAATATCAGTATTTTTTCCCTGGCCTATCGCTTTCTGCCAGTGAAAAAGATCAACTTAAGCGGTTGTTGCTGGACCGTGAGCGGGTATTAAATGCCGCAACCAGCGGGTATTTTTCTGATTCGTTGGATGTGGGTACTAAGGTTGCCCATCAGCAGGCGTTGGTTGCCGATATAGACGCGCAGATTGCGCTGATTTTGGATGATAGGGAATACGCTGAATTTGAATTATTTTAAGATTCAGGTTTTAAGCAGTATCAGGTAAAACAAATAGCCCGCGTGTTAGGGCCAGACAGCGCTTTAAGCGAAGACCAGCAGCGGCAATTTTTGCTGGCTAAATTACATCAAAAGCAAACCTTTAACACTTGGCTCGACAAACACAATGGCCCAGAGCTGACCAGCGCGGCCTTAACTGAGGCCTTGGATACTTATAAAAATAATTATTTGCAGGATATTCGCGGTGTTATTAACGACAAACAATTTCGTTTAATACAAGACTACGAAAAAGTGCAGTTCGATCAGATGGGGCGCAGCCTGCGTATTTCCACAGGCCTAGACCCCTAGTCAACAGTCAAGTCGGCTAACAAGTACTTAGGGAACCTCTGAAAAATTACCTTACTCGCTCTGGCGTCGTTGAATTTGCCAAA
>DAOQGS010000045.1:970-12147 GCA_035338675.1 Cellvibrionaceae bacterium | reverse complement strand
CCTCGGCAGGTAAAAATAGGCTGGCATCCTTGCGGCCAGCGGGCAGTTGGGCAAGGGCTTCTTGCAGCCAGCCCCAATAAGCGGCGGGATTTTGGCTCAGCTCCCGCTGCAATAGCTGCTCCGCCAGCAGCACACTTAAATTCAACATTTCTTCGGTAAGGCGCTGATGTTGCTGCCCCAATGGATCCAACAGGGCTTCGCAGGTAGCCGCCAGTTGCTCCACTTGGGCTTTCAGCCGCCCGCTCCACTCGGCTAGAGCCTGAGTTTTACCCTGCTCCTGGCCCTGGCGCTCGCCGGTGGCCAGGCCCTTTTCCAGGCCCTCTTCATAGCCTTGGTTAAAGCCTTCCCGGCTGGCTTCGTCGGTGATCTGCGCCAGTTGTTCGGCGGTCATGGGGCCGAGGCTCACCTGCTCGGCGGCAATCTCCTCCACGGTTTCGTGCTCCTGCTTGGGCAGGTTAGCCTGCTGGGCTTTTTTCGCCTCCCGCTCGGCGCTGGCCAGCACCTGGCCGCTCACCTTAGGCACCGCCCAATTGCGAAACTTCTCTACATCCTCAAAGGGAATGCGGCCCGGTAATTTAGACATAGGGCGCTACCTGCCAACAGGAAAAGAACGGGCAGCAAGGCCCAGCGTTAAACAGCCCCACCAGCATGGCTACACCATAGTCTCGCCGGAGCCACCCAGGTTGATCTCCCCGGCGTCGGCCATGCGCCGCGCAATGGTGAGAATTTCCTTCTGCGCGCCTTCTACCTCGGAGATTTTGACCGGGCCCTTGGTTTCCAAATCGTCCCGCATAAGTTCGGCGGCCCGTTTGGACATGTTTTTGAAGATCTTCTCCCGCAGGTCTTCGTCGGCACCCTTGAGAGCGAGAATAAGTACTTCGGATGACACCTCCCGCAACAGGGCCTGAATGCCCCGGTCGTCCACGTCTTTGAGGTTGTCGAAGACAAACATCAAATCGGCGATCTGGGTGCCCAAATCCTCGTCTATCTCCTTGATGGCGTTCATCAGCTCGCCTTCGATGGAGCTGTCTAGGTTGTTCATAATCTCGGCAGCGGTTTTGTAGCCGCCCATCTGCTTGGTTTGTGAGCCCGCCGCGCCGGAGAACTGCTTCTCCAGAATATTGTTAAGCTCCTGCAGGGCGCTCGGCTGCACCGAATCCAGCGCTGCCACCCGCATCATCACATCCAAGCGGACTTTTTCGGGGAAGTAGGTGAGGATTTCGGCCGATTGATCGGCCTCTAAATAGGCCAACACAATGGCCTGAATTTGCGGGTGCTCGTTGCGGATAATGTCCGCCACCGAGCGGGCCTCCATCCATTTGAGAGTATCCAAGCCAGTGGTATTGCCGCCAAGTAAAATCCGGTCGATTAAGCCATTGGCCTTGTCCTCGCCCAAAGCGGTGACCAGCATATTGCTGATATAACTGTCCGAGCCCAAACCCAGGCCGGTTTGGGTGCGCACCTCCGCCATAAAGTTGGAGAGCACCACTTCCACCTCATACTGCTGCACATCTTTTAACTGGGTCATGGCGGTGCCCAGGCGCTGCACCTCCTTTGGCCCCATGTGTTTGAGGATTTCCGCCGCCGTCACCTCCCCCACCGACATCAGCAAAATGGCCGCCTGTTCGGTGCGGGTGAGTTTGCTGGGGGGTCTGCCCTCAGCGCCATCGGCGGGTGCAGGTGCGTTCTTACTCATTTTCGTTAATCCAGCGTTTGATCACTTGGGCCACGCGGCCGGGGTCTTCAGCCACCAGCGCTTTCACGGCGTTAAGCTGCTGCTCATAGCTCTGCTCTGGGCTGGGCAGGGCCAGGGAGTCGCCGCCGGTGAGGGTCACCGTCTCGTCAGAGAGGGAATCAAACCCATCCACGCCAGCAGCTCTGAGGGCCTCCATCTCTTTGGCCTCCTCCTCGGCGCGGGATTGCAAACCGGACGAAGCGAGGCTTTTGAGCACAGGGCGCAGCAGCCCCACGATTAATACTAGGATGATAAATATGCCCGCGCCTTGTTTTGCGATGGATTTAAACCAATCGGTTTGCCACCAGGGCTGCGCAAAGGTCTCGGTGCCGTCCGCGTCAATAAATGCCTCGTTCATCACATTCACGCTATCCCCCCGCGCCGCTGAGTAACCCACAGCATCGCGCACCAGGGCCGCCAAGCGCTCCAGTTCCGCATCGCTCCAGCGCATCTTGGCTTTTTGCCCTGTGGCAGGGTCGGTTACCACCTTATCGTTCACCACCACCGCCAGGCTGATGCGCTTGAGCTTGCCTTTTTCATGCTTGGTGAAACTCACCGTGCGGTCCAACTCAAAATTGCGGGTGGCTTGGGTGCGGGAGTTGGATTGCTCCGTGCTGGTGGTTTGGGTTTTGCCATCGGCGCCGGTCTTCGCCACTTCCGGCGCTGCCGCCGAGGCGGGGGGCTGATTGGTAAGCGCACCGGGAATCCCGCCGTCCGCCCCTGGACCTTTTTTTATCTCCTCGCTGGTCTGTTCGCTGCGCAGGGCGGGCAGATCCGGGTTGAAGGATTCCTGGGCCTGTTCCACCTCGCTGAAATCCAAATCCGCACTCACCTCAGTTTTAAAATTATCGTCGCCCAGAATGGGGCTTAATAACCGGCGCACCCGCAGCACCATGTCATTCTCAACTTTGCGGGTGTAATCCAAATGCTGGGAGGCCACCGTGAGCTTGGCATCTTCCACCCCCACCGAGAGCAAAGCGCCCTTTTGATCCACCACCGTAACGTTTTCGGGCTTTAATTCCGGCACACTGGAAGCCACTAAATTGGCGATACCGCGCACCTGGTTGGGGTCTATACCGCGGCCGGGAAACAACTCCACAAATACTGAAGCCGAAGGCACATGGTTGTCGCGCACGAAAACCGAAGCCTTAGGAATAGCCAAATGTACGCGTGCCGATTTCACCGAGGTGACACTGGCGATGGTGCGCGCCAGCTCCCCTTCCAAACTGCGGCGGTAGCGAGCCCCTTCCATAAACTGGCTGGTGCCAAGGGGCTGCTCCTTGTCCAGCAGCTCAAAGCCGACGGAATTATTGTTATTGGGAATACCCGCTTCGGCCAATTTCAAGCGGGCCTTGTGAACGTCTTTGGCGCCCACCAACAGCGCCCCTGAGTTTTCATCCACCTTAAAGCGAATTTCGTTGGATTCGAGAATTTGCGTTACTTCCTTGGAATCCAAGTGTTCCAAAGAGCCATACAGCGGCCGGTAATCCTCACCCTGGGTCCAAAGCACCACCGCAAACCCAATCGCCACCGAGGCGGCCAGCCCCACCATCAGGCCGGCCTGGCGCAGCAGATTAAGGTTATTAAAGCCCTGGATTAAATAATTGCCGGAGCGCGGTTCAGCTCCGGCGGCAGTTTCGCTAGCAGCCACAACTCACCCCGCCTTAAACCGGCATATTCATAATGTCTTTGTAGGCGTCCACCAGCTTATTGCGCACCTGAGTCATAGCGCTAAAAGCCACGGAGGCCTTCTGGGAGGCGATCATCACATCCGAAATATCCACACTGCGATCGCCGCGAATATAGGATTCCGACAAACTGCTCGACGCCTGCTGCACTTCATTCACCTTGTTCACCGCCTGGCTCATCACATCACCAAAGGCAACACCTGTGGTGCCCTGTGGGGCCATTTTCCCCTCCACAGGCGAAACCCCACCGAAGGCCTGGGTCTGGCTTTTTAGGGTGCGCATTTCTAACAGCAAGCGGTTGATGTCTACTCGGTCGACCATAAGCACTCCGGGGCGACAAAATTCTGTCGTTTTGGCCTAATTTATTGAACTCATACCGTAGGAGCATTTTTTAGGCCAAAAATCCACACCTTAGTCTTAGGTTCGGTGTCGAAGTTTTCGCTGCGGCGCAAAAGCCGTGGGATGGGGTTGAGGGGTAAACAAGATGAGGGAGAAGGGTTTTTAGCGGGCTAATCGGAGGGGGCTTTGAACCGGCGCAACATCTAGCAGGTTAGGCAACCAGGCGCCTGAGGCTGACACATATGGCCTACTCGGCGGGCCTCAGGTGCTGACTTTTTATGCGCAGGTTAAGTGTCGAGAAATCTAACACGCTCATCAAGGCAGGACCAAAAACAACACTTAATTAATTGTTTTTAAATAGCTTTTTTACTATGGACTGGATACTGCTAAGATGACGCCACCCAAGCCATCTTAAGGATTTGTCACCCATGCGCTACTCAACCTTTTTTGCCTCCGCCCTGCTTGCCAGCAGCCTGCTGGCTGCAACCGCCAGCCAAGCCGCTCCCGTCCTCGACAGCCTGCGTGTTATCCCACCCGTGCAGGAGCTTAACCTGCCGGAACCACCGGCAGCCCCTGTACTGGATCTGTTGGTCGGCAACGAGTTTTCACCCATACAGCTCGCCCTCCCCGACCTCACCCTTGATCGCGGCCCGATCACTCGCCCCAGCAAACCGCGCTTTCAAGTCCCAGAACCCAACGGTCTGTTTCTGTTGAGCTTGGGCGTATTTAGTATGGGTGTATTGCGCCTACGCACCAAAAATCAAACCCTTTAATCCCTCCATTGCGATGGCAAGGACGCCATCAACTCCCCCCCAGCCTGCAACCACTTAAGTTAATACCTTGCCCCTGCGCGTGCGGGCGCGTTTTCCCTTCAATTGACCTCCTTGCTAACCACTGTCATAAGGTTCAGGCAATTCCGTAGGGGCAACCCTCGTGGTTGCCCAGTTTTTGCCTCAGCTGCAGATAAGAATTTACGCGGGATCGGGCACCCACAAAGGGCGCTCCCAGTGCTGTACAGGGAATCCTTAACTTAACTACATTGCCCCGGCCTGGTGGAGTTTGCCGGGCATTAACGAGCACTCACTGGGCAAATGCGTAGATGCCTTTGAGCGATGGCCTAGCCGGGCTAACAGGAATAAACAAGAGCTGAGGAAAATAACGGCGGCAGAAACAAAAAAGGCTGTGAAACACAGCCTTTAATTGGAGAGGGGATTGGTTAAATATCGAAATCGTATTCGCGCAATTCTTTACGCAGCCGCATCTCTTCTAACTTATCCTCAAGCCGTCGGCGAGAATCCGTATCCACCTTGGGCGTATCTTTATCAACATTCACTTCTTCATAACCCTGACCACTAACCTCTGTGGCATGATCAAGAACGTCAAGACCCATAACATAAGCTCCTGTAGCGATATTAATAAAAAAGTCGCACCACTTGCTCCCACAGGCTCAGGTGCACCTCAGTTCGCGCGAGTATGCCTAAACGAGAAAAAAATACAAATAATTTTTAACTCTTAAATTGGCTTATTTACAGAAGTAAACCGCAAGGATGTCAGGGCTTTACCAACCCGTTAAACTGGCGCCTTTTCGACACATTTATGCTCACACCTGCACACCAATCTTCGCCACCTCGCAGCGCCCCACTCTGGCGGCGCTTTGCTGCTTTAGGTTACGACAGCCTCATCCTGATGGCTTTAAGTATGGGATATGGCGCGTTAATTACCAGTGTCAAAGTAGCCCTGGGCACGCCGGGGCACGACTATCAACCCATGCTAAAAAGCCCGCTATATTTTCTCGGCTGGCTAAGCGTGTTAATCGGGTTTTTTCTCTACAGCTGGTGCCGCTCCGGGCAAACCATTGGTATGCGCGCCTGGCGCATCCAAGTTATTCCCCAAGACCCCACCCAAAAAGCCCTCAGCGTTAAACAAGCCTTGGCCCGCTGCCTGTTCGGCGCGATCAGTATGCTCGGCTTGGGGGCGGGTTACTGGTATAGCTGGTTTAACCGCGAGGGCAACACCTGGCACGACGCCATGACGCACTCGAAGGTAGTGCTCATCCCAAAGTAAACCTAGTTGCGGCCGCGTATTTTCCCTAAGCCTTTAACCCCCAAGAGCGCGATAACACCCGCTAACACACCGGTGATACAGTCAGCCGCGCTGGTCGCCAGCAGCTGCCAAAGGCCTGCCAAGGGCAGGTTTACCAGGGCGCTTTGCAGGGCCTCCACCGCGTGGTGAATGGGCGCGAGGTTGTGGCTGAGGATGCCGCCACCGACTAAAAACATCGCCACGGTGCCGGCGATGGAGAGGAACTTCATAAGCTTGGGCGCGGCTGTTAACAGCAATTCACCAAAGCGATAAGACAGGCTGGATCGGTGCGGGCTTTTCTGCATTAGGTGCACACCTATGTCGTCAAGTTTGACGATCAAGGCTACAAAACCGTATACCCCGACGGTCATCAGCAGTGCAATTAGGGTCACCACAACCAGCTGTTGGGAAAAGGGGCTTAAAGCCACTGTGCCGAGGGTAATGACAATAATTTCCGCTGAAAGAACAAAGTCCGTGCGCACCGCACCCTTAATTTTCTGCGCTTCAAACGCCACCATATCCACCTGTGGGTCATCTAAAGCGGCTTCAAGTTTAGTGATGTGATCATCCTTAACAGGGTGCAACCACTTGTGGGCAAGCTTCTCCACCCCTTCAAAACACAGGTAGGCCCCGCCCAGCATCAGCAATGGGCCGATCAAGAAATTGGCAAAGGCGCTAATGAGTAGGGCGGCCGGTACCAGAATAGCCTTGTTAATAAACGAGCCTTTGGCAACGGCCCAAACCACCGGCAGCTCCCGCTCAGCCCGTATGCCTGCCACCTGCTCCGCATTTAACGCCAGGTCGTCCCCCAGCACGCCGGCGGTTTTTTTAGCGGCAACTTTGGTCATCACCGCCACATCGTCCAACACCGCCGCTATATCATCAATTAACACCAATAGGCTTGTACCGGCCATAGAACCCCCAAGAAAATTAAGCGCGTCAGTGTACTTAAGATTGCGCAAGCCGCCTAATCACAGGGTTCCAAAAGCCAAATCACCACGAATGATCTCGCCTCACCAACAAACGTCTATTCAAAGGAGATAAACACAAAGGAGCGCGGAACAAGAAAAGGATCAGATCCGCCAATAAAAAAGCCCGGCGAACCGGGCTTTCTGAGCTGAGAGAATCAATAGTATCACTGCAGTGAAATAACGTAATTGAGCAGACCTGCCAGCTGTTCCAACTTGGCGTTGCCAATCTGCTTGCCAATTTCGTCGTACTGGGTGTTTAAGGTGGGTAATACCTTATTGTGCAAGCGCTTGCCCTTGGCCGTTAGCGAGATATTTAACTCGCGCTGATCAGCGGCGGACACTTTGCGATTGAGTATGCCGTCTTCCTCTAACCGGTTGAGAATCCGCGACAGGCTGGGGCCCAAAATTGCGCTCTTGCGGGCAAGCTCCTGTGCATTTAACTCACCGCTTTCATAGGTGGAGCGAATGACTCGCCATTGTTGCTCGGTTAAATCATGGGTGGCGAGGGTATTGCGCATGGTGTTAACCGCGTACTCGCGGGCTTTTTGGAGCAGGATGGGAAGTTCTTCAACAGTAGTATTCATCATAGCGGTTACATCTTCGGGATTGATAAATAGGGGTTTCCAGCAAAATCCATGGTCAGGGCCTTAAAAGACCATGGAACCTCGGTGGAGAACCGGGCTACAGGAGCACTTCATCGCTACCATCTGACTACTGTTCACATATTAACCAAAGAATGATTTGTGCGCCACCCATAAATGCATTTTTTTTAGAACATTTGTGCTGCGTTATTTATTTTGTGAACTAATAAACTTATTAACCACTTGGGGCCAATGGTTAACAGCGGATCGGACCCGCCTTAGCCGTCAAGCGCCTGGCGCTCTGGCTCGCCGCCTCGTCAGTGCACACATTCACGTCAAGACACGAACAATGGCCCGGTATTGGCGGGGCGGCATACTGACCGCCTGCCCTTAAGGTCTCCTTAAGAAAACCCTCTCGCCGGGGCCACTTCAACCATCCGATGATACAGTCAGTTCAACTACAACTATTTATGCAAAAGAGGTTAAGAAGAACGGCAAGGGATCCAAAGCATTCTCAATTGGCCCCGGCAGGAATCAACAGCATGGCCTTAAACCTAAAAACCGCAGTTGAACTCGTAGCGAGGGCGCCTAAGGCGCTGAATATGGGCGCTTTTTTGTCAAAATTTGGCGAAAGCAGTAGTCACCACTACGGTGAGTCAAATTTTGACAAAAAAGCGTGCAGATTCAAGCATTAGGCGGCCGTAGTAGAGTACAACTGCGGTTTTTAGGTTAAAGGCTTGAGAGCAACTCTTTAACGCCAGCCACATGCCTGCGGCTAACAACTGGGCGGTATGGAGTATCTTTCAGGTGCAGCTCGTACTGCCCCCCTGGAATACGCTCAAGCTTTTCAATTAGATGAATCGCCACTAAACAATTGCGATGAATGCGAATGAAGCGGCCTGCAAACTCCCGCTCCAGGTCTTTGAGGGTATCGTCGATGAGCGTCTCAGCACCCTTGTGGCGTACCGTGACGTATTTCTGGTCGGCGACAAAACTGCTGATATCGTCGATTAAAATCAGCTCCACGCCGCGCCGGGTTCTAGCGGCGATGTGTTTGCGGGCGGCCTCTCTGGGGGCGCTTTCGGCTTCAGGCAATTCCTGGCGCTGTACCTTATTCAGCCTGCGGGCCTTTTCCAATGCGTTCTTCAGGGCATCTTTTTGCAAGGGTTTGAGCAGATAACCCACGGCCAAGGTGCTAAAGGCCTCCAGGGCGTATTCGTCGTAGGCGGTGCAAAAAATGATGGCTGGCGGTTCATCCATTTCAGCGATTTTACGCGCGGCTTCCAGGCCGTCTTCACCGGGCATACGTATGTCCAACAACACTATATCCGGGTCTAAATCCGCAATAGCCGCCAGGGCGGCCTGGCCGTTGCCAGCCTCCCCTACTACCTCGTAATCATCGAGGGATTCAATCATACGCATCGCCCGTTGGCGGGCTAACAGCTCATCGTCGACAACCAACACATGCATAGGTTGGATCACTCACTCTATTCTTAGGACACAGGTTAAGGCTACTTAAGGTCGCCAAACACATCTGAAGAGTTTAGGCGCTTTCCGTGATTTTGGCCGGAAACTGCACGCACAAAACATAACGCCCTTGGTCAATTTGTGTCTGCCAGCCGGTTTTGCCTGCGAAATAGGCACTTAAACGGCGGTGAATATTTTCCAGGGCCAAGCCATTGCCCTTGGTGTTCAGGGTGCTTGGGTCTGGCAGTGGGTTACTGACTTCCAGCCAACATTGGTCCTGCTCCAGGCGGGCGCTCACCTTCACCTCGCCACCTTCCGGCAGCGGGCCGATGCCGTGGTAGATGGCGTTTTCAATCAAGGGTTGCAGTAATAGGCTGGGAATTTTTACCTCCAGAGCAGAGGGGTCTATCTCCCAGACCATTTTTAAGCGCTCGCCGATACGGGTTTGCTCGATGCGCACAAAGCGGCGGCAGATATCCAACTCTTTAGCCAGAGGCACCAGGCCCGGTTCACTCAAACTGGCTCGGAACAGATCCGACAGATCCTCCACCATGGCTTCGGCCCGCTCCGGGTCTATAGCGATCAGGCTGGCGATGGAATTCATACTATTAAAGAGAAAATGCGGGCGGATGCGGGACTGCAGAGCCTGAATACGCGCCCGCAGCTCGGCTTTGATTTGCTCCTGCAATTGCTGCTGCACGTAGAAATAACGCAGGGCCACTCCGGCAATTACCATGGTAATCAAGATTTGGGTAGCCAAACTCGGCCACAGCAGTTTTAAGCTTTCCACCTGAATATATAACGCGGCAAAGCCGATGGCGGTGGAGGCGGTTAAAATCCAGGCGTAGGCCAACAGCGTTGATTGCCAGGGTTTTAATTTGCGAAACCAAGGCGCCAAGCGGCACAACCCCGCCGCGCTCACCAACACCACCCATTGCACCATAAGGCTTAACATGCCGAACACGGCTAAATCAAACTCCTTAACGCCCAAGTCAGCGAGCACCAGCGCCAAAGCCAGTAACTCGCCGAGAATCACCAGGCGAAACACCGCCTCCAGGGTGCACAGGTTGGGCAAAAAATCCCCTTGCACAGTGGCGTGCAGCGGCGAGCGGGTAACTTCAGACACGGGTTTACTCCTCAACAGGTTCAGCAATCCACATAAAGCGCTTATGCCGCCGAGCCACTGCGCTGCGCACTGGGGTTTAGCGGCAAAGTAGCGGATAATAGCCGCTTTTTGCGCCCACCGCCGACCTCAGGAGCCCTATGAGCGACTCATCACAATCCACTAGCACCCTTTGGGGTGGCCGTTTTAGCGAAGCCACCGACGCCTTTGTGCAACGCTTCACTGCCTCAGTTAATTTCGATAAACGCATGTATCGCCAAGACATCCAAGGCTCCATCGCCCACGCCACTATGTTGGCCTCGGTGGGTGTACTTAGCGAGGCTGAGCGCGATGCCATTATTCAGGGCCTGAGTGATATCCAAAAAGAAATTGAAGCTGGGACTTTTAACTGGTCGGTAGAGTTAGAAGATGTGCACATGAATATTGAATCGGTACTTACTGCCCGCATCGGCATTACCGGTAAAAAACTGCACACCGGCCGCTCCCGCAACGACCAGGTAGCCACCGATATTCGCCTGTATTTACGCGATGAAATTGATGTGATTGCACGGGAAATCACCCGATTGCAACAGGGCATACTGCAATTGGCCGAAGCCAATACCGATACCATCATGCCGGGTTTTACCCATTTACAAACTGCCCAGCCCGTCACCTTCGGCCACCATTTAATGGCCTGGTATGAAATGCTCAGCCGGGATTACGGCCGTTTAATGGGCTGCCGCAAACGCCTCAACCAAAGCCCACTGGGCGCGGCGGCATTAGCTGGCACCACCTACCCCATTAACCGCAATTACAGCGCTGAATTACTGGGTTTTAACCACCCCACCCGCAATTCCTTGGATTCCGTAAGCGACCGGGATTTTGCTATCGAATTTAGTAGCTTTGCGGCGATTTTAATGACCCACCTATCCCGCGCCAGTGAAGAATTAATTCTCTGGACCTCGGCGCAATTTAATTTTATAAATTTGCCCGACCGCTTCTGTACCGGCTCCTCCATCATGCCGCAGAAAAAAAACCCAGACGTGCCAGAATTAGTGCGCGGCAAAAGTGGCCGGGTGAACGGCAATTTAATCGCATTACTCACCCTCATGAAAAGCCAGCCCTTGGCCTACAACAAAGATAACCAAGAAGATAAAGAGCCCATTTTTGACACGGTGGATACAGTGCGCGATTGCCTGCGGGCATTTGCCG
>DAOQGS010000045.1:0-956 GCA_035338675.1 Cellvibrionaceae bacterium | reverse complement strand
CCCCGCCATTGAACCGCGCAAAGCCGTTATGCGCGAAGCGGCCCAACGCGGCTTCGCTACCGCCACGGACCTAGCCGATTATTTAGTGCGCAAAGGTATCGCCTTTCGCGACGCCCATGAAATTGTCGGTAAAGCAGTGGGTTACGGTGTACAAACGCAAAAAGACTTGGCCGAAATGACGCTTGCGGAATTGCAGGTGTTTTCCAGCGAAATTCAGGATGATGTATTTGCAGTATTAACGCTGGAAGGCTCAGTTGCCGCGCGGGATCATATTGGCGGTACAGCGCCCAATCAGGTGCGTTTTGCCATTACTCAGGCTAAAGCGGAATTGGCGAGCCGTTGATTTACAGTCTGCTGGATGGTGGATTTTTTCCCCTGGTGTTGTAGGCGTTTAAAATTCACATTTAGAGAGGCTTAGTAGGGCGCACTTAAGTGCGCCATGCACTGCGAATGAATTTCCACAGCGGCCCTTTACCGACATCCGACAGCAAAACACTGTAGCGTATTAAAATAACGCCAACTGCGCAGGCCCAGCCTGCATCTTGCCACCCAAAAAATACAAAATGCTATCGGCAATAGGCTTTAATTGTTTATTGATGTAAAACTCGTAATCAATGGGGCTTTTTAACAAAGCAAAGTCCTCATCAACACCTAATGGCTCAGCGCCATTCACTGTCATCACATAATCAATCCAATCTCCCTGCTTTAATATTTCACCCGTCCAGGTTTGATATTTGCGCGCCGCCTGAATATGGGGCGGTGTGGTTTTTTGATAGCTGCTTAAGGGGCGGCGCAGGCGTTTGCGGAAGATAAGGTCTTTATTGTGCTCGCCTGCCAACACCTGTTTAACGGTAGTTTGAATATAATCGCTGTAGTCTTGCTCGGTGAATATTTTCTCGTACAGGGTGGTTTGAAATTCTTTGGCCAGTTGCGTCCAATCTGCCCGCACGGATTCT
>DAOQGS010000044.1:0-12237 GCA_035338675.1 Cellvibrionaceae bacterium | reverse complement strand
AGTTAATCCGCTTTGCTGAGAGATACAAGGTTGGAAGAGCGCAGCGACTTCCGACATCCTGCCGAGGCCTTGCCGTGCCCAGAGTTTATACTGGCGGATAGATGTCGGAAGTCGCTGCGCTCTTCCAACTTACGCTGTAGCGGGCTTTTGCCTTAATAACAACGCGGCTGTGTTTTTTAACAACCCGCTGCTGCACTGGTAAAAAATCCTTGCTATACGGAAAACTTAACCAGGACGTCTTGCAATAGGCCATTAGGTATTTCAACAAACCCTTAGGCCTTAGTTGCTTAACTGACAATCTTGTAGCAGGGAATATATTCCTGGGTGGGGATTTTCATGCGTTTTTGCGCTACGAATGAGCGCAACAAGGCCTCTAGCGGCTGCATAATGGCTTTTTCGCCGTGAATTTCATAGGGGCCAAATTCTTTCACCGCCTTAATGCCGCCGTCTTTTACATTGCCATCCACAATCCCCGAAAATGCCTTGCGCAATTGCGCCGCCAAGCGGTGGGGCTCTTGGTTTTTATGCAGGTTTAATTGCGTCATATTGGCGTGGGTGGGTTTAAAGGGGCGCTGTAATTCTTCATCCACGGCTATCACCCAATTAAAATAATAAGCATCCTGGGTATCGCGGCGAAACGCCTGCACATCGCGCATGCGCGCTTGCATGTAGGTAGCAACTTGATCCGGGTCGTCGATAATAATGGTGTATAAACGCTGGGCCTGGGGCCCGAGGGTTAGCCCGATAAATTCGTGGATTTGTTTAAAATAATCCGCCGATTCCTTCGGCCCCGTAAACACCAGAGGGAACGGCATATCGGCATTGGCGGGGTTTAATAAAATGCCCAAAATATACAGAATTTCTTCCGCCGTGCCTGCGCCCCCTGGAAATACCACAATACCGTGGCCTGCGCGTACAAACGCCTCTAGGCGTTTTTCGATATCGGGCATAATAATGAGTTTATTGACAATCGGGTTGGGCGATTCCGCAGCGATAATACCCGGCTCGGTAATACCTATATAACGGCCGTTAATACGCTGTTTGGCGTGGGCAATGGTGGCACCTTTCATGGGGCCTTTCATAGCGCCGGGGCCGCAGCCGGTACAAATATCCAACCCGCGCAGGCCTAAAGCGTAACCGACTTTTTTGGTGTATTGGTATTCCACTTCATTAATAGAGTGGCCGCCCCAGCAGACTATTAAATTCACTTCATTTTGCGGGTTGAACAGGCCTGCGTTGCGCAAAATATGAAATACCGAGTTGGTAACACCCTCACTGTTTTCCATATCCAGCAGACGGCTGTGCTGCAATTCGTTGCTGATATAAATTAAATCCCGCAGCACGGAGAATAAATGTTCTTTGATACCGCTGATCATTTCCCCATCCACAAAGGCATTGGCGGGCGCATTGTGGATTTCTAATTTAATACCGCGCTCCTGTTGAATCACCTCGATGGAAAAATCATCGTAGGCTTCAAGTATTTTACTGGTATCGTCGGTTTCCTCGCCGGTATTTAATACCGCCAAAGCGCAGCGGCGGAAGGTTTCATACATATTGGTGTGGCTGGATTTAGCCAGGTGCATCACTTCCAATTGCGATAAAACATCCAAACTGTGTTCAGGGGTTACGCGGGCGGCCTTAATTTTAAGGGGTTTTTTGTGGCTGTTCGCAGAGTGTGGGTTGTGCATAGCAACATCCTAATTTTTGTGTTTTATTTGAAGCCGCAGACTTGCTGGTGACCATCCGTGCAAGTGCAGGCAGAGGGCGCCTTATGCTGCGCCGCAATCGCTTTGATTTTTAAAACACGCGTCAATTCAAAGGGTTAATTTACAAGGGTTAGCTTAAGTCTAGCCGCTTTTACGCCGCCGTGTGGCCCACAGCCCACCGCGATGGTTGCCCTGTAGCGGCGCGACAAAACGGGCGAGTGCAACATGCGGATCAAATACCAATGGCTGGCTCAAAATGCTGAAATTCCATTGCATACTGATTGGCATCATCAACTGCGTGGTGCTCGCTGCGGATTAATTGCCAGGCACTTTTATCCCACTCTGGGAAATAGGCATCGCCGTCTATGTGGGCCTGCACCTGGGTGATATAGAGCGCCTGGGCAAGGGGCAAGGCCTGCGCGTACAGGTCCGCCCCCCCAATTACAAAAAATTCTTTTTGCTCGGCCATGGCTGCTGCCTGGCGGGCCTTATCAATGGCCATGGGCAAACTGGTGGCCAGGTGCACCCCCTCATAGGCTAAGTGTTGCTGGCGGGTAATAACTATATTGGTGCGGCCCGGCAAAGGGCGGCCGATGGATTCATAGGTTTTGCGGCCCATAATTATCGGCTTACCCAGGGTGGTGCGTTTAAAAAACTGTAAATCGGCGGGTAAATGCCAGGGCAATTGATTGTTGCGGCCAATCACTCGGTTGAGCGACATAGCGCAAATAATGGCAAGTTTAGGCATAGATTAAACACAGTAATAAAAAAGGCGCCGATACACCATCAAACGGAAATCGGCGCACTAATAGCAGGGTGAGATTGGTAATTTTCTAGGCGAAAATCATCGAAGGTGAACTTAAAAATATCCGTAACCGCAGGGTTAATTACCATTTGCGGCAAGGGCAGTGGCGCGCGGCTTAACTGCGTTTGCACCTGTTCTAAATGGTTTAAATATAGGTGGGCATCGCCGAGGGTATGAATAAATTCCCCCAAGGCTAAGCCCGTCACCTGGGCCACCATCATGGTTAACAGGGCGTAGGAGGCGATATTAAATGGCACCCCTAAAAATATATCGCCGCTGCGCTGGTAGAGCTGGCAGGATAATTTGCCGTCCAACACATAAAACTGAAACAGTGTGTGGCAGGGCGGCAAAGCCATTTTGCCCTCCAGCGCATTTTCATGGGGGGCGCGGGATTCATCGGGCAAAAGCGCTGGGTTCCAGGCCGAAACAATTAAGCGCCGCGAATGGGGCTTGTGTTTAATCTGCTCAATCACCTGGCTGATTTGATCAATCACCTCGCCATTAGGCCCCGCCCAGGAGCGCCACTGGGCGCCGTACACCGGGCCTAATTCACCCTCCGCCGTGGCCCATTCATTCCAAATTTTTACGCCATTATCCTGCAGGTATTTAATATTGGTAGCGCCCTGCAAAAACCACAGCAATTCATGGATGATGGATTTTAAATGCACTTTTTTAGTGGTAACCAGCGGGAAGCCTGCGGCTAAATCAAAGCGCATTTGATAGCCAAATACACTTTTGGTGCCGGTGCCGGTGCGGTCGCTGCGGGTAATGCCGTGTTCGTACACATGGCGCATTAAATCAAGGTACTGCTGCATGGTTTATTTACCCAACTGTAGCTGCGTTTTGCGGGCGTTGAGGTGCGCCCAAATAAATACGCCGCCGCCAATAAAAATCATCGGCAAACACAATTCCTGGCCGCGCGACATCCAGCCGAACCATTCAAAATTAATATGCGCATCGGGCTGGCGGAAAAACTCCACAAAAAAGCGGAAGCAGCCGTATAACAACACAAATAGGGAGCACACAGCGCCACGGGGGCGAGGCTTGGCGGAATACCATACAAATAAAATAATAAATAACAGCAGGCCTTCTAATCCGGCTTCATACAGTTGCGAGGGGTGGCGCGGCAGGTGTTCAGAATCGGTGGGAAATACCATGGCCCAGGGCACATCAGCGGCGCGGCCGTATAATTCAGCACCGATAAAATTACCGATACGGCCAAAAAACAGGCCCACCGGGCAAAAAGGTGCGACAAAGTCCATCACATCTAAAAATTTTTGGCCGATTTTGCGGCAGTACAACAGCATCGCAATAATCACGCCCAATAACCCACCGTGGAAAGACATACCGCCCTCCCAGACGCGAATAATCATCGAGGGATCGGCAAAAAATTCGCCGGGTTTATAAAATAAAACATAGCCAATGCGCGCACCCAACACCACGCCCATGGCGCCGTAAAAAATTAAATCGTCCACCTGGTGCTCGCGCACCACTAAATCTGCACGGCGGCTGCGTTTTTTGGCCAAATACCAGGAGACGGTAAAACCCACTAAATACATAAGCCCATACCAGTGGACTTTTAAGGGGCCGAGGGAAAAGGCTACAGGATCAATTTTGGGGTAGGTCAGCATTATGGTTCCTAAAATGGCAAGTTCTTTGGGGTAAAACCCAGCTTAATTATATTCATGCTCGAATCGCTAGCAGCCATGCTGGATCGAAAGCAGAGCTTAATCGAATCACTCAGCGGCATTTAGTTCAGCGGTAAACAATGGGACGGCAACCACCAACAAAACAAAAGGGTGCCTTAAACCTAAGGGTATAGCGCTGGCGGATATTAGATAGTTTTCACCTGCCCCGGCATATCCGGCTTGGTAAGCCAAGTGAGCCCGGCCTCGTTGTACGCCCGCTGGATCAACCGGTTGATGGACTCGGTATCCGGCAGCTGTTTCACCTCGGCTAACAGGGCCTGCGCGTCCGCTAGCTTAACGCCGCGAATGACGGACTTGACCCGCAGCAGGTTAGTGGCGCTCATGGACAGGCTATCAAACCCCATGGCCATTAACAGAAGTGCCGCGGATGGGTCCCCGGCCAACTCACCGCAGATCCCCACCGGCACGCCCTGGCTGTGGGAGTCCTCTACCACCTGCTGCAGGGCGCGAATCACTGCCGGATGCAGGGAGTGGTAGAGATCCGCCACGCGGGGGTTGTTGCGATCCACCGCCAGCAGATACTGGGTTAAGTCGTTGCTGCCGACAGAGAGAAAATCCGCCCGAGCCGCCATTTCTTTCGCCAAATATACCGCCGAGGGCACTTCGATCATCACGCCGATGGGCGGCATACTGATGCGATAGCCCTCTTCCACCAGTTCGTCATAGGCGCGGTAAATCAGCATTTGAGCGATTTCCAGCTCCGGGATGGAGGAGATCATGGGCAGCAGAATGCGCAGATTATTTAAATCCTCCGACGCCTTCAGCATGGCCCGCACCTGGGCTAAGAATATCTCTGGGTGATCCAGCGTCACCCGGATGCCGCGCCAGCCCAAAAACGGGTTGTCCTCGGCGATGGGGAAATAGGGCAAGGCCTTATCCCCGCCTATATCCAGGGTACGCATGGTGACCGGGTGGGGCGCAAAGGCTTGCAACTGCTCGCGGTAGGCCAGGCGCTGCTCCTCCTCCGAGGGAAAGCGATCCCGCAGCATAAAGGGCACTTCGGTACGGTACAGGCCCACGCCTTCGGCACCGCGCTCCAAGGACAAAATAGCGTCGGCCATCAAGCCTGTGTTTACCCACAGGGCTACTCTGTGGCGATCCAGGGTTTCGCAGGGTAATTCTTTTAAGGATTCCAGCAGCCGGTACAGCTCCTGGTCGTCCTTGGCTATGTCTTGGTAGCGCTCTTTTAACCCCGCCGAAGGGTCGCTAAAGACGCAGCCGTGGTAACCATCGACGATCAGCTCGCGGCGATCCAGCTTGGTAAACGGTAAATCCACCGCCCCCATAACCGTGGGGATGCCCATGGAGCGGGCCAAAATAGCCACGTGGGAGTTGCTGGAGCCGCGCACACTGACGATACCGGCGAGTTTGCCAAACGGCACCTCACCCAAGGCCGAGGCGGTTAGCTCCTCCCCCACCAAAATAGTGTTATCCGGGTAGACCTGGATTTTTTCATTGGACTGCTGCAGATAGGCCAGCACCCGGCTGCCTAAGTCGTGCACATCGGAGGCGCGCTCTTGCAGGTAAGGGTCGTGCATGCTGGAGAAGGTTTTGACGTGCTCTAGGATCACGTCGCTCCAGGCGTATTGAGCGCTTAAGCCCTGGCTGATGCGCGAGCGCACTTCACCGCCCAACGAGGCGTCATCGAGCATGCCCAAATAGGCATCAAATAGAACCTGTTCCTCGCGGTTTAAGCGCGCTTTTAACTCTTCACCTAAATGCTTGACATCCTTGCGCACGGCGGCCAAACACTGATTAAAAAAGGCTAATTCTTCCGGGATATTGTCGATGCGCTGCAGGGGCACCGCTTTTAAATCCGCCAGCGGGGAGATCACCACCGCCTGGCCTATGGCTACACCAGGGGCACCCGCAACGCCCTGAAAGCGCACCTCGCCACCGCTGTTTTCCATACCGATGGTAATAGCGCCAGTGGCCTCGGCATGGGCGATCACACCAGCCAGCTGGGCGGACATGGTGACTAAAAAGGCTTCTTCGCCCTCATCGAACTTGCGGCGGGGCTGCTGCTGGATGACCAACACCCCCATCACCGTGCGGTGATGGATAATCGGCACGCCTAAAAAGGCGCTGTAGCGCTCTTCACCGGTTTCCGGGAAGTACTGGAATTTGGGGTGATTCTCTGCGTGCTCAAGGTTGATGGGCTCTTCCCGCGCCGCCACCAAACCCACCAAGCCCTCATTGAGAGCAAGGCGCACCCGGCCCACTGAATCCGGGTTTAAGCCCTCGGTGGCCATCAGCACATAGGCGCCGCTGCCATCGCGCAGATACACCGAGCACACCTCAGTGTTCATCACCGCCTTTACGCGCGCCACAATAATATTCAGCACCGAGGCAAGATCCCGGGCGGCGTTAACCTCCTGAACAATACTGCGTAGCGCGGTGAGCATAAGGGTGCCCTTAGGGTGTGTGTGCGGGCGCCACAAAGGGCGCCAATTCTTTCAGTGCGCGGCGGTAGACCTCCCGTTTAAACGCCACCACCTGGTTCAGCGGATACCAGTAATTCACCCAGCGCCAGGCGTCAAATTCCGGCGGGTTACAGGCATTGACGTTTAAGCGGCTGTCATCACTGAGCAACTGCAACAAATACCACTTTTGTTTCTGGCCGATACACACCGGCTCCTGCTGGCGCACAAACCGCGCCGGCAGGTGGTAACGCAGCCAGCCTTTGGTACAGGCGAGAATTTTCACGTCGCTCGCCTGCAGCCCAACTTCTTCATTTAACTCGCGAAATAAAGCAGTTTCACTGTCTTCGTGCTGTTTAATACCGCCCTGCGGAAACTGCCAGGCATCCTGCCCCCCGACCCTACGAGCCCAGAGCAATTGCCCTTCGGAGTTACTAAGCATAATGCCAACATTGGGACGGAACCCATCGGCGTCTATCACTGGGGCCTCTCAATTTACGTATAAAGTTTGCCAAAGTGGCGGCACAGATCGCCCCAAACGCTGGTGGTGCCTGCGCCCTAAAGGGTTTACGCATTCACTTTTAGCGCTGCCGCCGCCACAATTAGGAACTGCTGGTTTAGCCTGGTAATGTACCTGAATTTCCGCCTGTTGGAAGAAAATCTTTATGCTGCACAGCAGCTTAGCTCACCCCTATGGGCCCTAAGGCAAGCATAGCCAAAGCCGCGCCAACCCCCAGCCATATCCCCTTATTTTTTGGAGTTTTTGTGACCCTAGCGTTATTTGATTTAGACAACACCTTATTAGGCGGCGACAGCGACCACGCCTGGGGCATGTTTTTAGTGGCCAAGGGCCTGGTAGACGCAAATGAATACAGTGCCGCCAACGACCGCTTTTACGCGCAGTATCAGGCAGGCACCCTAGACATCAACGCCTATTTAGCTTTCGCCCTCGCCCCCCTTACCCGTTTTAGCAGCGAGGAGCTTGGTGCTCTGCATCAGGAATTTATGGCAGGTTTTATTGAGCCGTTGATTTTGCCCAAAGCCCTGGCGCTGCTCGATCAACACCGCAGCCTTGGCCACCGCCTAGTCATCATCACCGCCACCAACCGCTTTATTACCGGGCCCATTGCCACGCGTTTGGGTGTGCAGGATTTATTGGCCACGGAACCGGAAATGATCAATGGCCGCTACACCGGCAACATCAGCGGCGTGCCTTGTTTTCAAGGAGGCAAGGTAGTGCGCCTGCAACAATGGCTTAAGGAGCAGGGGGAGGATTTAGCGGGCAGTTATTTTTACAGCGACTCGGCTAATGATTTACCGCTGTTGGAGGCGGTGGACCACCCGGTGGCAGTGGATCCAGATGCGCGCTTGCGGGAATGGGCAGAGGGGAAGGGGCATTTGGTTATGAGCTTGCGTTGAGAGCGTCGCACTCAAAGTTTTAGGATTTTCCGAGCAAGAATAAAGTTAATTGGCGCGTTACAACTGAATTTATTGCAGCCATCCAGGCTCGTCGATTTCTATAACAAAGGCTATAGAAATCGACAGAGTGTTCGTGAGCGTTAAAATAGCATCTTATTAGTCTTCAATGCCCGGGGGTTTAGCATAGGGAATGAACCTATAAGGCAATTCGCCCATGGATTTGTTTTTTAGATCCACTTGATAAATCGAATCACTTATGGAATCTGCTACGTAGAGTCGATCATTTACCTGATCCAATGCCAACCCAGTGAAGGCGCCATGGGGAACTCCACGCGCCTCATCAATCATGTTCTGCACAACTCCAGTTGCAATATCAATCGCCTTTAATTGTGCGCCGGACCCTAGATTATTTTCGGCAAAATATATTAGCCCTGCAGATTCATGCACAACCAAGTTCGAAATATTCGCGCCCAATTGCACTTCAAAGCGCTGAACACCAGCCTCACTAAACCCTCGAATAAAAGATTGCAAAACACCATTGAGGCTTCGCTGCTCCGTGAAAACAAAAGCATTCGAGCGGCCATGCACCGCGAACTGCTTATGACCGTTTTTAAAAGTATCACTTGGCAAGCTAAACAAAAACAAATCATTCTCGCCCAAAAGGTTGCCATACTCATCAAGCGGACGTGCCGAGATATTTAATTTTCCAAGCATCTCAGACACAAAAACCATACGCTGATGTTCAGCATCTACACCCAAGCCGACTAGGTTTCCCTGCAGAGGGGAGGATAGTTGACCTATCGAGATTTGGAGCTGCGCGGCCGGAGCATAGTTAATGCGAATTAAATCGGCACTGTTTGACCCGTAAACGATGCCATAACATACGAGCAGAAATGGATGACAGGTTACACTCGGCCTATCGAACTGCCCCAACGGATAATAAAGGCCGGTGCCCGGCTCAACCAATTCGCCGGATGTAAGATCAAAACTCGTTAAAATATCAAGCCCTCCACCGGCCACCATCATCCAATCCCCCTGCACTGCCCACGGAAAACTCACGTTTGCGGCATTGCGTTTATTCAAAAGCTTTTCCTTAATATTAATTGCGCCGACGGTGCTTGCCGAAGCCGCTATATTTAACTCAACACCCCCTTCTGCCACAGCTATTTTACTCTTCCAAATTTTTGCATCTTCACCAGCTGCTTCCATGGGCATTGAATTCAGGGTGATATTGCCGTCAGCAACGGGGGTATTGGATTCTGCATCGTAAAATTTAACCTGGGTTTCCACCTCCACCGGTTCGCCAGTGCCCACATTTTCAAAGGGCTGCGGCTTTATAAGCTCTACCACTGGTTGCGTGACATTTTTAACTCGCAATGCAACCTGCTGCACTGCCGATTTGGTATCCGCCTTGGCCTCTATGGAAAATAGATATTCATTATTTTTATCCGCATCCACCGGCATTTCAAAATCGGCAGGCTGTTTAAAACTAATGGCGCCGTTGGTGGAATTAATCGAAAACGCTGCGGCGTCAACGCCTTTAAGCTCATAAACCAATTTAGCCCTATTAGCCGTGCCCGCCACAGTAGCTTTTGCCGTCCAAACTACGCCCGAAGTATTTTCGTCAACTTCCGCGCGGCCATCGCTGCCAGCGTCAAACACAATCGCACCGCCATCGCACCCTGCTAAAGCTATTAAACAAAATAGGGCTGCGAGCTTAAACATACGAGCAATAACAGAGTTAGAGCTGACTGACGCATGAGCGCAAGCCGAGATCTTGGTGCGAGAAGATAAAAAACTACTGTGCATGTAAACTCCCAAGGCGGTTGCAAAAAACCTGTTCCAGATTGACGAGGGCAGGAATGATCCCGCCTATCCCCGCGCTTATACGAAGCAATAGGCTGGACTTTACGCTTGGGAGTTTTCAGGGGAAATACGTAAATTTACGTATTCGCGTTATTTTGAGGACTGGGTAACAAAGAAAACGGGCCAAAAAATGAATTTTATAAGAGGTAAAAGCGGGCGCTTACGCGTATTTATTACACCCCAGCCAACTCAGTGCGCATAGCATTAATAGCGGTAAAATAATCCGCCGAACCAAAAATTGCCGAACCCGCCACAAAGGTATCCGCCCCTGCGCGGGCGAGGGCTTGAATATTCTGCGCGGTGATACCGCCGTCTACTTCTAAGCGAGTATTTAAGCCTTTTGCGTCAATTAATGCGCGGGCGGCGGCGATTTTTTCTAATACGTAGGGAATAAATTTTTGTCCGCCAAAGCCTGGGTTTACACTCATTAATAACAGCATATCGAGTTTATGCAATACAGGCTCAATAAGACTTAAGGGAGTCGCGGGGTTTAATACTAGGCCTGCTTTTGCACCCTGGCTGCGAATTAATTCGATGGAGCGATCCACATGGCGGCTCGCCTCTGGGTGAAAACTAATGTAATTAGCGCCTGCGGCGGCGAAGGATTCAATTAAGGCATCCACTGGCTCCACCATTAAATGCACGTCCATAGGCGCGTCTATACCGTAGTTGCGCAGGGCCTTGAGAATCATCGGGCCGAAGCTGAGGTTGGGCACATAGTGGTTATCCATCACATCAAAATGCACCAGGTCGCCCCCCGCCTGCAGCACTCGCGCTACATCCTCCCCTAGCCGGGCGAGGTCCGCCGACAAAATCGAGGGGGCAATCCAGTAGGGTTTGGGATCGGGTGAGGCTGTTACTTGCATCTTCGCCGCCTTATGCCAAGCTGATGGCAGTATCGTTTAGCAAATTCTAAAAAGCCCAGGAGCGGGCGCTGGAAAGGGGATTGTAGCCAGAATGCGAGCACTCATCAGCGCTTTTCTCATAAGCCTAATCACATACAACGCCTTTGGCGCTGATGCGCCTGCCCCAGCCGCCGCCCCCAGTCCAGAACAGGCCGCCCAGGAGCCTGCCCCGGCAGCCGCGCCCCCAGCTCCGCCGCCACCGCCCCTACCCGCCTTAAGTGTGCGCCGGGAGCAACAGCAGGGTAATTTACTCAAGCAATGGTACGGCGAGCAGACGGTAAGCCTTAACACGCCTGATGGGGATTTTGTGGCGATCTGGCAGGATGACACCAGCGGTAAACCCCTGGGCGCCCTGCTCATGCTGCACGATGCCAGCCAGATGCCGGACTGGCCCGCGCAATTACAACCCCTGCGCCAGTACCTCAGCCAACACGGCTGGGCCACACTTTCTATTAGCCTGCCGGAGCCGGACCCACGGGTACTGCCACCGCGCCCGGAGCCGCCGAAATTGCCGCCCCCGGCTGAGACTGCCAAAGAGGGAGATGCCGCTAAAGCGGAAGCTAATAAAGAGGAAAAAAAACCGGCTGAGGATAAACCGCAGGAAAAAACCGCCGAGAAAGCAGAGCCTGGTGAAACCAAAGAGGTGTTCAACGATACCACCGGCAAAATTGGCGACGGCAGCCTGCCCCCCGCCCAGCCGCCGAAGCAGGAGGTGCTACCCAGCCCACCAGCCGAGCCAATCGCCCAGGCCCGCATCAGTGTTGCCCTGGCTCTGCTGAAAGAAAAAAAACAGTTTAATAACGCCCTCTTGGGGGTGGGCCTGGGGGCAGCCCGCGCCGCCTATTTTGCCCTGCAACACCAGGGCGATCCGGCCCAGCAGGCCCCCGATGGCGCGCCCTTAACGCCGCCGTTTCAGGCGCTGTTGCTGATTAACCCGCGCATGCAGATTGAGGCGGTGGCGGGCTTTAACCTCACCCAGGCCCTCACCAATCCCAAACTGCCGGTGCTGGATGTGAGCTACAGCGCACACCCCGCCACCCCCAACAGCGCCGCCCTGCGCAAAGCGGCGGCGCGCAAAAACCAATTAGCGGCATTTGAGCAGCATGTGATTTTAGAGCCGGAGGGTTCCGACGGCGGCGAGGAACAACTCAACCGCATAGTGCGCGGATTTTTAATGAAATACGCCAAGGGTAAACAGATAAAAGGCGGGGAGGAAAAAGAACCTTAGGTTGCCGCATCTGAATTGCCGAAAACGAAGGGACTCAGCACCGTTTTAGTGTAGCTGGACCTTATTCCCGTGCCGCACAGAAATCACCGGGCAAATGCGCGGGTGCTGCGAGCCCTCAGTAATTCCCGCAGTGATGAATACAGGTTATTTCAGACACGCCGTGAATACATCCGTGTAGG
>DAOQGS010000043.1:0-12273 GCA_035338675.1 Cellvibrionaceae bacterium | reverse complement strand
TCAACATACCTTATGCTCCTCTTTCGTGCGGGCAGCAAATGTTAGATGACTTCAGCTAAAAACCCTGGCTCCTATTTAGGGGGTTGCTTTCTCCTGTGCCGCCGCCAATGCCGCCGCCGCATGGCTTAAGAATATATAGTGGCTGGCCATGGGGATTACATATTCATTTTGCCCCCAAAAAAACGGCCAATCACTTTTGTTTTCTGGATAATCAGGCGCTAATACCAACACACCTGGCACCACGCCACCGGGAATAAAAGAAAAATCCGCCCGATTATTGCCGTAAGCCTTGGTTTGCGACTGCGCCCCCACACCGGATACAAATGAATAATTGGAATCCGGGTGTGTGCCCACAATATAACTCATAGGCCGGTATACCCAGTCGGCATCCACTAAATCAGGGAATTTTTTGTGCAGCCAGAAATTGGCGATACCAAATCCCATCACCACGCCATTACCCGCCCAACTGCCGCGTGTAATAGGCACTCCATAGGGGTTTTCGCTGGTCATTTGTTTGGCCCGTGTTACATAGGTTTCCGCCAGGCTGCGCAAGGTCTGATTAAATTCGGCATCCATAAACGGCGCCGCCAAAACCAATAATTCCACATTGCCGCCATAAAAACGCTCCCGCACCGATGGCAATAATGTGCGAATAGCGGTGGCATATTGGCTATCGCGGGTGGTCAACAATAATTCAACCGCAGCACTTAATTGTTCATCCTCCAATTTACCGCCGGTGGTGTTGCCTACGTGGTAGGTATTAGGGCTGCGTTTTGCCTCGGTCTGCCACACTTTAAGGGCCGTGGTTAAACATTCCTGCGCAAGGGCTGGGTTAATGGTTTTTAACACGCGGCTAGCGGCAGCCAAGGCTGCAGCGGAGCCATAATTTAATGGCGAGGTATTGCTGGTAAACGCCCAACGATCATCAAAACGGCCACTTTCCAAACCATTTTCAGGCATTAGAGCCTCAAAAGGTGTCGGATCTACCGTTGAGGGCTCGTAATTTTCGCCCACTTTGCGGCTAGCGGCGTGAGGGTCTAATGCTTTATTGTAAATTTTATTATCCGTTTTACTCGCACCATCGCCCAAATGCGGGTACTGGTATAAACGCCCTTCTACAATACCGGGAATAGCGTGGCCCAAAGCGCGATGCTGGGCAATTAAGGCCAGGGTGCCGTGTTCAATTTGCTGCAGAATATCCGGCACTCCATCTGGGCGATTAATTTGCACATAGCGTTTAGCTTGGCTGATGGTGGTGTTATCGCGCGGAATCGAAAATTCTTCAAATGCATGCACTAAACCCACCACGGTTTCGTACTGGGATTGAGTGCGAATATCAAAATCACCCGCATCATACCAGCCGCCAATATTGAGCCCCGGAATATGTTCAAACGGCTTGTATTGTGTATCCAGCTGAGCATTGTGTGCATACAAATCAAAATGGTTGTAATTGGGCGGCGCCTGCAGAGCGTCATCCATATGGGAAAGCCCATGCCAGGTGCGGTAGGCTTCTTTTATACGCATATGGTCCATCTGCACCGGCATAAAAAAGTCTAATGTGGGCTGCCAACTATTGGCCAATACCTCATTGCCGATGGGAAATGCCGGTGTTGTCTGCGCGCCCAATTGCAACTGATACAAACCTGGCTCTTTAATTTGGGTAAAATCAAATACGGCGTATTGATAGCGCAAATAGTTCCCCCAGGGGGTGGCCACTGCTTTTTGCACCGGTGTTTTACTGCCATCGGTATTAATACGCAGCAAGGTTATGGATGGCGTGGCTTTATCATGTTCGTCTAATTCAATTATCGCCCGCTTGGTTTGCGCCGGGTGATAGCCCACTTGCGAAAAACCTATAACCGGCTCGCGAATCCAGTTGGGTGTAGATTTAATATCAATATCCCATTCGATCACCTTGCCGGTTTTGCCCTGGGGAATCATCGAGCGCACCACATACCAGCCGTTTTGTGCTTTGCGGCGACCGTCGAATAACATTAATGTGTTATCTCCTATCGCTTCATGAATAGCCACACGTTGCTGGGCATCCTCCGGGGCCAATACCAAATGTTTACCCACCGCCAGTGGAGAGGGTTCTGTTTTGCCGTCGGCACTCATCAGCATTGGATTAGCATTGGAGGCAGCGCGGGGAAATTGGCCCGCTTTGGTATCCATAAGATAGGCCTTATCCCAATAAACCGACGGCAGAAATTCCATATTAAAGCCCGCTTTATTTACCAAGGATTGTGGCAGCGGCTGATCTAAATACACACTCACTTTATAACCCTGGCCGTAAGCCGCCACCACTACGGAATAATTAAAACCCAACTCTGGATAAGCTAATTGGGTAGTAATGGTTTTTGCCTGCTCATCAACTTTTCGGCTCACCAATTGGCCCATGCCATCCCACTGCTCGGGGGTGGCAAACATACGCACATCGCCATTGGTGGCCGTGCGCTCACCATGATGAATAATTTCCACACCGCTGGTTTTAGCATCAAAAAATAATCCGCCCGGCGGGCTATTAAAGGCAAACACATTCACACCCGGCGCCGCAAAATACCCCCCCGGATGCAGAGCCCCCTGGGGTTTTACCGATGTTTGTGCACAGGCAACTGCCAATACCGCGCAGCACAACACACTGAATTGAGATCGCAAAACCATATGTAGACTCCGATAAAAAGTACTGAATTATTAACCCGGCGGCATTTTATGCCGGATGAATAAAAGATATTTATTATTTGACTTTAAGCTAAGGCCGTTACAGAGAGTGGTTTTAGCATGTACAGCCAGTTGACACATGCAGCAGGCAGCGCATTGCAACCTGCAAAACACGGCACAGAGCGGAAATTTGAGTATAGCGTGAAATTCACACTAGCCGTTAAAACCTGTAAAAACGCTGCACTATAACCAAGGGAGCAACAATAAAAAAGCAGGCGGGAAATTCGTAAGAAAAAATTGCTACGCAATTAATTTATAAGACAAAGCCATGGCAAGCGATAAAACTTAAACGCAACTATTCAGCACACCTCATTACTCTCTCCATGTGCTCTCTTCGCGCAAGCGGCAAATTGAGGTGGCTTACAATGCGACATAATCCGAAAAAGCGCAGTTAAACTCTACTGGGGCTGCTTGAGGAATGAATCTGCAGGGTTTTTGGTAAAAATTCGACTCACCGCAGTGTTGAATACTGTGTTCACCGAATTTTTACAAGAACTGCATATATCGAGCGTCTCGTTACCCTAGCTACCAGTTCAACTGCAGTTTTTAGGATAATAGATTCAAGCTGCGGCAGTGGTGAATACAGGTTATTTCAGACCGTCAAAAAGAGGGACCTTTTTGACGAGCCAATACCGATGTGTTCACAGCGTGTCTGAAATAACCTGTATTCATCACTGCGGAGGGAGTATTGAGGGCTTGCAGCGCTAAAGCGCGCGCCCAATCGTTTTCACTCAGTGTGGGAATTATATCCAGCTACAATAACGAGGGGCCGAACAGTTACAATCAACAGATAATATCTGTCCACTTATTGATCCGGCGGCCAAATAGATTGTCCTGATCTATTTGGCCCTCGCTCCGCTAAAACTGGCGAAAATGCGTGGATTTTCTTGTTTTAGCGGAGCTCGCGGCGGCTTGCCGCAGTTATTAACCCGGCATAAAAAGACGCCGGGTTAATAACAACCTGTTGAAACACCGCCCTGCAGCCCACAGGCTTAAAATGTCACCAGACCATTAAATCCAACCACCATCCACAATAAAATTTTGTGCTGTGCACATTTTGCTGTCATTGGAGGCTAAAAATAATGCCAAGGCGCACACGTCTTCCACTTGCACATTAGGCTTTAGGCATTGGGCTTTTTGTATTTCACTGAGTGTTTCGGCATTTACCCAATCGCGCAATTGCCGCTCGGTCATCACCCAACCGGGGATTAATGTATTGACGCGAATACCATCAACACCTAGATCGCGGGCGAAACTGCGGGTCATGCCCTCTAGGGCCGCTTTACTAGTCGCATAGCAGGTTAAATTAGCCTGGCAGCGGTACCAACTGACTGAGCCAAAATTAATAATCGAACCGCCTCCCAGTGATTTCATCCCGGCACTGACAGCTTGAATAGCAAAATACACATGCCGCAAATTCACGCTGAGCATTTCATCCCAATAGGCTGCAGACACGGTGCTATAGTCGTGACGGGTGTCGCGGGCGGCGTTATTAATTAATACACCAATAGGGCCAAAGCGCTGTTCAATTGAGGCAATAACTGCCTGCAAGGCGGGGATATCGGCTAGATCACAGTAAAAGAATTCCGGCGCAGTAGCGCCATCTAAAGCGGCAACCTTATTAACCAATTGTTCGGCTTCAGGTTGCAAAATATCCAGAAAAACTACCCGCGCACGCTGCAGGCAAAACGCCTCCACCATACCTGCGCCAATGCCCGTGGCGCCACCGGTAATTAATACCAAAGTGCCCGCAAGGCTCGGGTACCTATTCGTTAAATTCATGAAGTGGACTCGAAATCAATGGGAGCTTTGCACATAGGCCCGCGGGGGCCACCACCGGCAGACAATTCGCACCGAGTTTGGCACACGAGCCAATAAGAGCATTTACCATTAGTTTAACCTAAAACACCCCGCGTACCCGCCCTCGGCTGAGGGTAAAAGAAGTGGCTAGATCCCACCTATTCAACTTCAGAGAACAATCCATCCAATTCCGACAGAGCCGGCACGGGCCCCTCTTCAGCTTGGCGTAAATTAAAGTCCTCTCTGGATGCCATTAACAAGTGGCGCACGGCATCACCGGCTTTTTGTGGATTGCGTTCGGCAATTGCGTCGTAAATGGCTTTGTGTTTTGCCACCGCCACCATATACAGCTCTTTATCCCAGGTGGTGAGACTGAATGAAATAGCCAGCGCGTTATGTAATGTGTGCCCTATATACATAACAACTTCATTATGGGTGGCGGCCAAGATAGCTTGGTGAAAACGAATATCCGGCTCGAATGACTCGTAGATGGATTCCACCCGCGCCATATCTTCATAGGCGAGGCGAATATCTTCTAAATCGGCCTCAGTGGCCTTTAATGCGGCCAATTCCGCCGCGCGCGGCTCGATGGCGGAGCGGGCATCAAACAACATGTCCAAAAACTCAACGGGGGGCTTTGATTCAATCAACCAACCGAGCACATCGCTATCGAGCATATTCCAGTGCTTGCGCTCGGTCACAATGGTACCCACCTTGGGTTTGGCCCTTAACAACCCTTTGGAGGATAAAATCTTTGTCGCCTCCCGCAGAATTGGGCGGCTCACACCCAATTCCCGCGACAGCTCGCTCTCAACCGGGAGTTTTTCTCCCTCGTTGTACTGGCCGTGCAAAATACGCGAGCCGATGTACTCGACCACCTGGGCATTGAAGTTTTTAGGTTTGGCGCTTTTAACTTTCATAGGATGTGTAAATTATTATAATTGAACCGTCTGCATTATATGCCATATCGTTTTACAGCAAATATCTGACAACAAATGGTTAGTGATTCTGAGACGCAGCACTAATTGATCATCCGTATCCATATACATTTTTGTCCTAAATCAACCGAAAAATACTGGCCGCCGTTTTTTTACCGACTTTTTTAAGGCCAAAATCGAGCCAACGACTTAAGTTCATTTTCACTTTTACCTCGTATGAAATTAATTTTAGCGCGCCCAGCCAGCTTAAATTCAATTTTACTTTTACTCTCGTACCTTTGAATTTAAATCGTCAGATTAAAATGATTCTCAATAAGCACCTCTAACCGCTGGTTGAAATACACAGGCGGCGGCGCTCTGGCAGCCTAGTATTACAACCAGCGGTTAAACTGGCCCGCCAATTTTCTACTTACACATGCCCGCAAAAATAAAAATACTGCAGGTGCATAATGGCAAAACGCGCCGATACATCTAATTGCTAGGCGGGCCAAAAACCTGAGGCGCATAAACACCCGGCGTTTTGCGCACGGCCTCTAGAGCGACTATAACACCGCGCAATTCCGCCAACCCCTTTAAACGCCCCACATAGGAATAACCTGGGTTTACCCCCGGCTGGCCGATTTCATCGGCCAATAAATGGCCGTGATCCGGGCGCATAGGAATTTGCCAATTGGCGTCCCCCATCGCCTTGCGACGGGCTTGTTCATCTAATAGGGCGCTAATTAAACCCACCATATCGTTGTCGCCATCTAAGTGCTCGGCTTCAAAAAAGGAGCCGTCCTCCTCCCGTTTCACATTGCGCAGGTGGACAAAATGTACCACTGGGCCAAATTCTCGGGCGATGGCCACTAGGTCGTTATCGCCCCGCGCACCAAAGGAGCCTGCGCAGAGGGTTAAACCATTGTGGCGGCTGGGCACTGCGGTAAAAATGGCCCGCACATCCGCAGCGGTGGAAACCACACGGGGTAGGCCGAATAATGAAAAAGGCGGATCGTCCGGGTGCACACACATATTCACCCCGTATTCCTCAGCCACCGGAATAATTTCCTGCAGGAAGGCGATTAAATTAGCGCGAAATTGCCCCTCGCCCAGGGCGATAAATTCTTCAATGGCCGCGCGCACGCCGTCGCGATTGTAAGAGCCCTCTCCGCCGGGCAAACCGGCGATGATATTGCGCTCTAAAAGGGCGCGCTCCTGGGCGCTCATGGCGTCAAAACGGGATTTGGCACGGCTCAAAACTTCCGGGCTGTAGCTGCCAGCGGCGCCCTGGCGCTGCAGCATATACACGTCATAAGCGGCAAAATCCGTCATTTCAAAGCGCAGGGCTTCGGCATTATTGTCCAAGCGGTAATTAAGATTGGTGCGGGTCCAATCCACCACCGGCATAAAGTTGTAACAAACGGTTTTAACCCCCGCCTCCCCCACCGCTTGAATTGACTGCTGGTACTGTTTGATGAGCTGCCGGAAATTGCCGGTGCGCAGCTTGATTTCATTGTGCAGGGGAATGCTCTCCACCACCGACCACTCCAATCCTGCTGCCTCAATTTGCTGTTTGCGCGCCAATACATCCTCCAGAGGCCAGGCCTCACCAGTAGGTATATGGTGCAAGGAGGTGACTATACCCTTGGCGCCCGCCTGGCGGATTTTCTCTAGGGTGATGGGGTCTTTAGGGCCAAACCAGCGCCAGGTCTCGTGCATAGGGGCTCACTTAATGGATGTTAGTTGTGAAGACAAAGGATTTTAGTCGTCCAGCGCCCAACCGTTGGTAATAGGATAGCGCCGATCGCGGCCAAAGCCGCGCTGGCTGATGCGAATACCTATGGCTGCCTGGCGGCGTTTGTACTCATTTAAATCCACCATGCGCAGAACTTTTTTCACCGTCTCGGCAGCAAACCCTCGCTTGATAATATCCGCCGCACTGGCGTCTTCTTCTATATAGAGGGCAAGTATTTGGTCGAGCACTTCATAGGGGGGCAGAGAGTCTTCATCTTTTTGCCCCGGTGCCAACTCAGCCGAAGGTGGGCGGGTAATCACCCGCTCAGGAATCACCGGATTGAGGCTATTGCGGTAGCGGGCCAGGGCGAACACCAGGGTTTTAGGCACATCTTTTAATACATCCAGCCCCCCAGCCATATCCCCATAAAGGGTGGCATAGCCCACCGCCATCTCGCTTTTATTGCCGGTAGTTAAAACTAGGCTGCCGGTTTTGTTGGACAGCGCCATCAAAATAACACCCCGGCTGCGGGCCTGTAGGTTCTCTTCGGTTTTATCTGCAGCGGCATTGTGAAAGGCCGGTTTGAGGGCCGCTTCAAATGCGCTGAATATGGGCTCGATGCTAATACTTTGATAACGCACCCCCATCAAACTGGCCTGCAAAGCGGCATCGGTTTGGCTCATATCCGAGGTGTAACGAAACGGCATCATCACCGCATCTACCTGCTCCGGGCCCAATGCATCAGCGGCTATAGCCAGTGTGAGGGCGGAATCTATTCCGCCGGAGAGGCCGAGCACCGCTCCTTTGAAGCGGTTTTTGCGCACGTAGTCGCGCACCCCCAATACCAGCGCGCTGTACACACTGGCCAAATCCGACGGCGGCGCTGCAATGCTGCCGGGGGCGCCAAGATTCACAAGCACAGTCTGTTCAACACAATAGTCAGCTCTAGCTAACAATTGGCCTTGGCTATTCATTGCAAAGGAGCCGCCATCAAATACCAATTCATCCTGGCCGCCCACTTGGTTTACATACACCACCGCAAGGCCCGTTTGCGCGCAGCGCTCGGCGACTACGTCCTCCCGGGTGCGCTGTTTGCCGCGATGAAACGGCGACGCATTGAGGTTAATCAGCACCTGGGCGCCAGCGGCTTTTGCTTGGGCGGCAGGGCCCGGATGCCAAATATCTTCACAAATGGAGAGCGCCACACAACTGCCCTTGTGCTGCCAAACTGGCATGGCGGCACCGGCCGTGAAATAACGCTTTTCGTCGAAGACCTGATAATTGGGCAAGCACTGCTTGCAATATTCCAATTGAATTTGGCCTTGATAGAGAATACCGGCGGCATTGAATACACCGTCGGCGGTGACTTTAGGATAGCCCACCACCACCGCCAACTCAGGCGGCAGCTCGGCGCATAAACGCGCCAGGGCCGCTTCAATGCGGGGCTTAAGGGCCGGCCGCAGCAACAAATCCTCCGGCGGATAACCGGTCAAGGTCAGCTCAGGAAAAATCACCCAGTCTGCCGCCCCCTGCTCAGCCACCGAGCGGCTGACGGCAATAATTTTGCTGCAGTTACCTGCAATATCCCCAACCCAGGGATTTATTTGCGCCATAGCGGCCGTGAACATTGACATATACTACACATACTCCAGCATTAGCCGCCTTGGGGGCTTAAGCGGGGCATTTTACCCCATACATGGGCTTCTTATTAACCCGGCGGCATTTAGTGCCGGGTTAATAATGGCGGCATGGATGCCGCGCCAAAGGTGCGAGCCGCCGCGAGCTGCACTAAAACAAGAAAATCCGCGCATTTTCGTAAGTTTAGTGCAGCGAAGGCAAAATAGATCAGGACGACCTATTTTGCCGCCGGGTGAATAAGCCCCCAGTTTTAAAATTCCTTGGTAAAAAAGCACACCGCAGATACACGGATATTGGCGGTAATGATTATCCAGCGGCAGGGATTTCTCAGGGCAATAAACCATAATAAACCGACGCAGCAGCAAAAATCTGCACCTTTTAACATCGGATTCGCCATGGCACCACACGCAATTGCACCGCTCACCCACAGCAAACCCCTATTAAATATCTACTATGCCTTTCGCATTGGCCTGGCGTTTATTTTATTGCTGTTATTTTTAAGTGGCCGCACCGGGCGGGCCTTAGGCGGGTTATATCCAGATGTTTTTTTCTGGACCTGCGCCACCTGGATTATAGTTGCAACCCTAAGCCTGGCCTTTTTTCCCGCCCAAAAACTGCTGCACTCCCTGCACCGCATCACCACTTTTTTAGTATTGGATGTTATTGCCCTACTCTTATTAATTCACGCCAGCGGCGGCGTTGACTCAGGTTTTGGCTATTTATTATTGGTCATTGTCGCCATCAGCAGCATTTTTATGCGCCAGCGCATGGCGATGATGTTTGCCACCATGGTAAGCCTGCTGATGATTGCGCAAACACTGTATTTGGTGGAGAGTTTAAATCTGGGTGGCAAACCGATTTTTTCTGCCGGTGTATTAGGCATTTTATTATTTATCACCGCTTTTACATTTCAGCGCCTCACACAAAAAATTCAACTTAGCAACGAGCAAGCGATTCAACAGCGCCTATACGCCGAACACTTACAACGGCTGGCCCAAGCCATAGTGGCACGCATGCGCACCGGCATTATTGTGCTAGATAACGACAATAAAATTGAACTAATGAATACCGCCGCATCCCAATTGCTCGGCGCCAATATTAATGCCCAGCTCGATGATAATCCGGCGTTGAGCCAGCTGAAAAAATACCTAAGCGCAGAGGACGAGCCTGGTTTACGTCAGCAGCGCAGCGAGGCTGGCCTTGAAGTGCGCTTTAGCCGCGCGCATTTAAATGTCGGCGATCTTAAACATCAGGTGGTATTCGTTGAAGATACCCGCACCATCGCCCAACAGGCCCAGCAACTTAAATTAGCCTCCTTAGGCCGCCTCACAGCCAGCATTGCCCACGAAATTCGCAACCCCTTGGGGGCCATTTCACACGCAGTGCAATTGCTACAAGAATCAGACGCCATCACAAACATGGATAAACGCCTGTGCGACATAATTTACCAACACGCCAAACGGGTAAACCAAATTATTGAAAACACCCTCGCCCTCTCCCGCCGCAAAGATCCGCAAACAAGCCTGATCGATTTACACCCCTGGCTTGAGCAATTTATCAACAATTACTCCAGCCACCAACAGGCCAATATCACCCTAGATTTAGAGCCCGGCCCCTTGCCCCTGCGCATCGACACCACTAATTTGCAGCAGATATTAGTGAATTTAGTGGATAACGGGCTGCGCTATAGCAAACAGCAAACAGGTGAGGCAAAATTGCTGCTGCGCGGCGGCATTAATCAGAGCAATGACAATGTTTTTTTAGAGGTGATAGACTTCGGCCCCGGTATAGACGGCGAACAATTAGCACAAATTTTTGAACCCTTTTACACTACGGAAGAACTGGGTACCGGGCTGGGTTTATACATCTGTAAAGAGTTATGTGAAATTAACCAAGCCAGCCTTTATTATTTTAAAACCAGCCGTGGCGAGAGTTGCTTTCGCATCGACTTCCCCCATCATTTACGCATGATTTAATTATGACTGCACTGCACGCTCTTATTATTGACGACGAACCGGATATTTGTGAATTACTGCAACTCACCTTAGCGCGTATGCAGGTTAGCGCCGATACCGCGACAACCGTAAAAGAAGCTAAAGCGCTATTGGTGAGCCGCGATTATCAATTATGCCTGACCGATATGAAATTGCCCGACGGCAATGGCATCGAATTAGTGCGCTGGATTAATCAGCAACAATTGAATTTACCGGTGGCCGTGATCACCGCCCACGGCAACACAGACGCTGCCGTGGAAGCCATGAAAGCCGGTGCATTTGATTTTATTTCCAAACCGGTGGAATTAAGTACACTGCGCAAACTCGTCGCCAGCGCCCTGCAAACCCACCAGTTACCTGGCGGCGAAACTCAGCCGGCCGGTCTATTTGGCCGCTCCGCCTGTATGCAACAACTGGAAAACAGCGTGCGCAAATTAGCCCGCTCCCAGGCACCGGTTTATATATTTGGCGAATCCGGCAGCGGTAAAGAATTGGCCGCACGGTTTATTCATCAACTCGGCCCGCGAGCCAACAAACCTTTTGTGCCCGTTAACTGCGGCGCCATTCCCAAAGAACTCATGGAAAGTGAATTTTTTGGCCACAAAAAAGGCTCCTTTACCGGCGCCCATGTGGATAAAACCGGTTTATTTAAAGCGGCGGATGGCGGCACTTTATTTTTAGACGAGGTGGCCGATTTACCCCTGGATATGCAAGTTAAACTGCTGCGCGCTATTCAGGAAAAAGCCATTCGAGTGGTGGGCGGCTCCCAAGAGGAGACCATCGACGTGCGCATTTTATCGGCCACCCATAAAAACCTAGAGGATGAAGTATCGGCAGGCAATTTCCGGCAGGATCTTTTTTACCGCTTAAACGTCATTCAACTAAAAGTGCCGCCACTGCGGGAGCGGCCCGAGGATATCGCCGATTTATGTCAGCTTTTTTTAGCCAATATCGCCAAAGAAATGCAATTGCCCGCCCCTAAATTATCTAAAGATGCCTTAAAAATGTTATTGGCTTATGAGTTCCCCGGCAATGTGCGGGAACTTGAAAATATTTTAGAACGCGCCTTCACCCTATGTGAAGGCGACAGTATCGAAGCCGCCGACTTACACTTACAAACCAGCCAT
This sequence comes from Cellvibrionaceae bacterium, assembly GCA_035338675.1. Lineage (GTDB taxonomy): Bacteria > Pseudomonadota > Gammaproteobacteria > Pseudomonadales > Cellvibrionaceae > CAMCXE01. Next base: position 344 of record DAOQGS010000043.1, on the reverse strand, counting down.
ACACCCCCTAAAATCCGCAAACAGACTGAACGCGCATCGGCGGGAAACACCGATCATTTCGCCCGCGCGCTGGAGTTTCCTACCCTAGATGAATATTTAGCGGAAATTGAAAAAGAAGTTTTGATGGGGGCGCTGGAAAAAGCCCGCTGGAATAAAACTCTGGCAGCCAAGGAATTAAATATCACCTTTCGCTCCTTGCGCTACCGCTTACAAAAACTGGGCTTGGATGATGATGCCTAACAGCGTGTTGCAATGCTATTAACCCGCCACTAAATGCCGCCGGGTTACCACCTAGGCACCGGCAATGAATACACATCATTTCAGACACGCCGTGAATACATCCT
>DAOQGS010000042.1:0-12450 GCA_035338675.1 Cellvibrionaceae bacterium | reverse complement strand
ATTGCTTGCAGCACGTTTCCATCATTTTATTTCCCAATAACACCTTTGCAGCCCGTATTGAATGGCTATTTTCAAAACCGTCGCGGGCAGGTAGCCTGCTGCTTGAACCCTAAAACGGCTTGAGGGTTTTTGAACATATTCCGCAACCAAAGGCTGTGCAAGAGGCGCCTATTCTGAGGCGGTTAACTTAACGCGGCTGACTTGCAGCAACTAGGATTAACTTGAAGCGATCAAGTACCTGCGCCCCTGTGCGGTTTGCCACCTTTAGTTATAGACCAATTCACACGGCCACATGGCTATTTATCCGTTTTAACCGCAATAATCCGCCGCACTGGGCGAGCGTGGGGGGCCTAAGTTTGAATAACGCCAAAAATCCGCCTTCGGCGCGTAGAATACGTATTAACCGATGCGCCACGGGGTTTTTGAGTAAATTTATTGGCGTGTTCGATGCACCCAGCACAGGGCAGGTAAAATGGATCAGGACAATCTATTTTGCCGCCGGGTTAGTAATCCTAAAAACCATGCGGACATGGGTCACAGAATTATCTGGATACGTAAATTTACGTACATATTTTCAGCGTTAAATTGAATACCGTTGTGGCCAGATGAACGGCACTCACAACGGAGCAGATTATGAAGCAAATAAAAAATACCTTAGTGTTAGGTATGTTATTGGGATTGGCAGGCTGCGGCGGCGCAGCCCCCAATAGCGATGGCAGCGGATCCAGTTCCGGCGCTATCACTAGCCCCGGTTCAAGTTCCAGCTCGCCCTCCACGGGTTCCACCTCGGGCTCCACAGCACCCAGCAGCAGTGGTACACCCAGCAGCAGCGGTGCTCCTAGCAGTAGCGGTACTCCCAGCAGTAGTGGTTCGCCCAGTACTGGCTCTTCCTCCGGCTCAACCACGCCTTCCAGCAGTGGCTTAAGCGGTGCAAGTGGCACCAGCTCAAGCTCCGGCGGCGCCACCGCCAGCAGCAGTAGCGGTAGCAGTGTACCCAGCAGTTCATCCGGCTCAGGCACGGGTGCAGTTCAAGCCGGTACCTTAACCGCAGGAGATTATGACGATGTACTCAATTTCACTCTGTATCAGGATTACATCAGTGATTATCTGCAAACCGCCAGTGCTAGTGTTGCGGTTCCTTATGTGGATATCACACAAAAAATTCCAGTGAAAATTCTCGATGCCAGCGGCGCAGCAGCCAAGGGTGCCAAAATAACCCTAAGCACTGAGGAAAAAGTGTTAGCCAGCCTGCGCACACCTGCCGATGGGGTAGTGAATATTTATCCGGTGTTTGATCAATTACCCGCCTCGTTTCAAATAAATATCACCCCACCGGACGGTGGCGCGGCGATCACTAAAACACTGCTGCGCGAGCAATTAACGCCTGGCAATAAAATAGAAATAACCCTGCCCACTACAGTTGCAGCTAACACCAATATTGATGTGACGCTGGTGCTGGACACCACCAATAGCATGGCCGATGAAATTAAATATCTACAGGCAGAATTAGCCCAGGTATTTAATGATATTGCAGCGGATTATGCTGGCGCCTCCATTCGCGTAGGCTTAGTGGCCTATCGCGATGAAGGCGATATTTATGTGCACAAAGAATTTCCTTTTACTGAAGATTTAACGCGTTTTAATGCCGATTTAGCCAGCCTATTTGCCGGTGGTGGTGGCGATGCGCCGGAGGCCATGGACCAAGGCATGAACGGAGCGCTGAGCCTTAATTGGCGGGAAAACAGCACTAAAATAATGCTGCTGGTAGCGGATGCGCCGCCCCATAATTACGAAATTGCCGCCACCTGGAAGGCCGCCTTAAAGGCCCGCGAGCAACAAATTCATATAGTGCCGGTAGGTGCCAGTGGTTTAGGCAAACGGGCGGAATTTTTAATGCGCTCCATGGCCGCCCTCACCCACAGCCGCTATATCTTTTTAACCGATGACTCGGGCGTGGGTAATAGCCACGATGAACCCAGTGTGGATTGTTATGTGGTGACGCGCCTGGATGCATCGATTCGCCGCGTGCTGGCCAGTCTAATTAAAGGCAAGCGCGAAGAGCCTACCAGCGCCGAAATTATTCGCACCCAAGGCAATTACAACCAAGGCGTGTGTGAACCGGCTAAACCCACCAGCCTCCCAACACAACCTGCCGTAAGTGAATAATTACCGGCAAAAAAATACCGGGCTTAAGCCCGGTATTTTTTTTAACTCGGCAGCTTTTTATGCCGGGTTAATAATGGCAGCAAGAAAGCAGCATTGAGGGCACAAGCTGCCACTAGCATCGCTAAAACAAAAAATCCCCGCATTTTGGTAAGTGTCAGCGGAACAACGAGAAAATAGATCAGGACGATTTATTTAATAATTCAGCGCATTACCAACAAACTACCCAACACCAACATCAGGCTTACCGACAACCAAGGCGCATAAGCGCCGATGCGGTTAATAAAAGGAAAACGCGCACTGGCGTGTTTAACCCCTAAGGCCGCCACCAAGCCGCTCAGCATCAGCGTGAGTGCCAGCCCCAAACTAAACGCCGCCACCAGTGCAAAACCTATAACTACCTGTTTAGCCTGCAGGCAGAGGGCCAATACAGCAATTGAAGCTGGGCAGGGAATAAGGCCTCCACTGAGGCCGAACAAGACAATTTGCCCAAGGCTTGCCTGGCCGCTGCCAAAGCGGCGCTCTATATCCCGCGCATGGGCCAAGTCATGGGCCGACAGCGCGGCCTTAGGCTCAGCATGGGCATGATGGTCGTGGTCGTGGTCGTGGTCGTGGTCGTGGTCGTGATGATTATGATCGCAACCGGTATGGTGTGCACTGTGCCGCCAGCGCAGTAAATTCCACAGCATCCACAGCGCCACCCCAATTACCAAGACGCCGCTTATTTGGCTGAGCCGTGCCTCGCTCAACAAAGCCTGGGCCGCTGGGCCGTAATAGAGGCCCGCTGCGGCAATCAACCACACCACTAGGCTGTGGGATACCGCCACACACAGCCCCAGCAGCACGGCCTGCTGCCAGGTGCCGCGCACGGCGATAATAAATGCCGCCATCAGGGATTTGGAGTGGCCGGGTTCCAGCCCGTGCAAGGCGCCTATCCCTAAGGCGGTGGGCAAAAACCACCAGGCTTGGGCAGCGCCCTGGCTTAATAACAGGCTGAACTGATCCATAACACCTCAGGGCAATTGGCTAATGATTGATAGACCGGCAAGCGTAACCCCACTGCATTAGCTCAGCCTTAAAACAATAAGCCTCTTAAGCCATGCGCCGCAGCAAGATTTAGGCGCCCCGCCGCAAGAGGAACAAACCGATCACCGCACACAAGGCAATGGGCAGCAACACAGCAAATAAAGGCGAGAAGCCAAACAGCAAACTGCTGGGGCCGAGCAGATCCTGGCTGGTGCGAAAGGCAATCCCCACCATCACGCCGCCAAACACCCGCGAGCCCATGGCCACCTGCCGTAGGGGGCCGAAAATAAAGGAAATAGCGATCATCACTAGGCTGGTGATGGCCAGGGGTTGGAGGGCTTTTTTCCAAAACGCCAGCCAAAATTCCTTGCCGTCCTGGCCTTGCTCGTCCAGGTACTGGGCGTAGGAATACAGCCGCACCATGGGCAGGTTGTCTTTGCCCAGCATTAATACCTGCAACAGAGTGGGGTTGAGAGCGGAGTCCCAGGGGCGTTTATCAAAGGTGCCCGCTTGAATTTGATTGGTGCCCAACTCGGTAAACTGGCCGTCCCGCTCCTGCCATTGGCCGCGCTGGAACTCGGCGGTTTTAGCGTAGCTGGCGCGTTTTAAGCGGCCCTCGTCGCTAAACTCAAATCGGCTCACGCCGATCAAATCGCCATTGGGCAGCAGGGCGGCAAAGTGCATATATTCATTGCCCTCCCGGTTCCACATGCCTTGGCCGGAGGTAATAGCTGAATCCCGCCCCAATAATAGGGCCTTGCGGGACTCGCCATACTGGTCGGTAAAAGGAGTAACAAATTCGCCCAGAAACACCCCGAGCATAATAAAGCCCAGCACCGGGCGCATCACCGAGAGCAGAATTTGCAGCAAGGACACCCCGGCCGCCCGCATCACCACCAGTTCGCTGCTGCTGGCGAGGATCCCCAGCCCCACCAAACAGCCCACCAAAGCCGCCAGGGGCAGGTAGTCGTAAATACCGGCGGGCAGGCTAAAGGCCACATATACCAGCACTTCAGAAAAATTATAGGCGCCGTGCATCTGGCCTAACTGGTCTACCAATTCCGATATACCCTGCAGAGCCAGCACCACCAGCAGCACGATAAAAATCGCCCCGGCCACACTGCGGCCTATGTAGTTGTGCAGCAGTGTCATTGGGCCGCCCTCCAAAACATCAGGCGTTTAGGGTTGAATAACACTAAGGCCAGTAGCGCAAAACCGCCGTGCACCCACCAGAGCACATAGGGCAAATGGCTCTTACCCGCCTCCATAGCACCGCGAGCGGCATTGGCGAGCACCAGGTAAATGACATACAACACAATGGCGGGAATTAACTTGACGTAGCGGCCGGAGCGCGGCTGGGTGCGCGCCAAAGGCACCGCCAGGGCCACCACAATCAGCACTAATAAAGGCATGGAGAGGCGCCACTGCAAGGCAGCCTTAGCTTCTTTATCAGCAGCTTTTATTAGTTGTAGGGTGGAGAGCATATCGCTGGGTTTTTTCGGTTTGGCATCCATGGAGGGCTGCGGCACATACTGCTGGTAGGTGGCAAACTCCACCTCCTCATAATTGGCCTGGCCCGGCGAGCCGCGATACTGCACCCCCTGGCCCAGCACCAAATAGCGCTTGCCGCTGGTGTCATCCATCACCGTGGTGCCGGTCTTGGCGGTCATCACCGAAAGCGCATCGCTGCCCTGGTCTTTACCGGCTAAAAATACCTGCCGCAGGGTTTTACCGCCCTCGTCCACCTCCTGCACATAGGCCACACCGGCACTGTTGCTTAAGCGGTGGAAGCGGCCGGGCTTGAGGGTTTCAAATTCCGTGCGATTGCGCTGGGCGGCCAGTAAGTCCTCCGCCGCCCGCGCACCCAAAGGGCTTAAAAATAACGAGAAAAATGCCACCAGGGCTGCCACCGCCAAACCACACAGCAGGCTGTAGCGCAAAATGGTGCCTTCGCTTACGCCACAGGCGGACAACACGGTCATTTCGCTATCGATATACAGGCGGCCATAGGCCAGCAAAATAGCGATGAATAAACCCAGCGGCAGAATAAGCTCTAAATAGCCAGGCAAGCGAAAGCTCAGCAGGGTGAACACCACCTCGGCATCCAGTTTGCCCGCTGCGGCCTCCGCTAGGTAGCGCACAAAGCGGCCACTTAAAATCACCAATAACAACACCAAGCTCACCGCCGCCATGCTCTGCAGCATTTCGCGGGCGAGGTAACGAAACAAAATCACAGCAGGAACCTAGTTAACCGAAGGGACCTTTGATGCTGCACCTACAACGGCTAGCAGGCAAAGAGAGGAAATCACCGCTGCCAGGATGTGCCTAAGGCTGAGCCAATAGGCTACACTGAGCGGCTACACAGGCCGGCGATTATGGTGGCAAGGCCCACTTAAAGTCTACCCGCTACCCACCCACTTCCAACTCTCAGGTGCCCGATTTATGGAGCTATCCTCTAAGCCATTGCCGTTGCAAACTAGCAAAACCGGTTGCGCCATTGTGGCGGTTTTTGCCGATAAAACCTTCAGCGACGATTACAAACGCCTCGATAGCACCAGCCAAGACACCATCAACCGCCTGATTAAAGCCGGTGATTTCACCTTCAAACCCGGCCAAATGGTCTGGATCAACACTCCCGCCAAAGCCGCCTACCAACGGCTGTTGTTAGTCTGCCTAGGCGCCAGTGCCAGCGAATTAAGCCTGAAGGACTACACCCAAAGCCTGCAGGCCGTTGCCCGCACCCTCGCTACCCGCCCGGTGGGCTCAGCCATATTGTATTTAAACGGCATAGAAGGCCTGAGCAGCCACACCCTGGGTTTTTGGGCCGCCGAAGTATTTAGCAAACAGGCCTACCGCTACACCACCACCAAAAAACCTAAAGACGGCGTGCACGACCTTAAATCCCTGCACTTAAGCCTGCCCAAAAACCAAAATAAGGCGGCAAACCAAGGCATTCTTGAGGGTGAAGCAGTGGGCCATGGCATTAACCTCGCCCGCCAGCTGGGCAATCTGCCCGGTAATATCTGCACGCCGACGTTTCTTGCCCAAGAGGCTGAGCGTCTGGCCAAAACCGATAAAAAATTCAGCGTGAAGATCCTTGATGAAAAGGCCCTCAGCAAACTCGGTACCGGCTCGCTGTTGTCGGTATCCCGCGGCTCCGCCGAACCGCCGCGCCTGATTGTGCTTGAATACAAAGGCAAAACCAGCAAACAGCCCCATGTACTGGTGGGCAAGGGCGTAACCTTTGATACCGGTGGCATCAGCCTAAAACCCGGCGCGGGCATGGATGAAATGAAATTTGACATGTGCGGCGCCGCCTCGGTGCTGGGCACCCTGGCGGCCCTCTCCCAGATGCAGGCCGCCGTGCATGTGGTGGGTATTATCGCCGCTGTAGAAAACATGCCCGGCAGCCGCGCCACCAAACCTGGCGATGTGGTCACTTCCCTGTCCGGCCAAACCATTGAAATTCTCAACACCGATGCCGAAGGCCGCCTGATCCTCTGCGATGCCCTCACCTACGCCGAGCGCTACAAACCCAAAACCGTGGTGGATATAGCCACTCTTACCGGCGCCTGTGTGGTGGCCTTGGGCCATCACGCCAGCGGCCTGTTTGCCAACAACCAAGCCCTCGCCAACGCGCTACTCAGTGCGGGCGAAGCCGCCCAGGATCGCGCTTGGCAACTGCCCCTTTGGGATGATTACCAAAAAGGCCTGGAGAGCAACTTTGCCGATATGGCCAATATCGGCGGCCGCGAGGGCGGCTCCATCACCGCCGCCTGCTTTTTAAGCCGTTTTACCAAAGCCTACAGCTGGGCCCACCTGGATATAGCCGGCACCGCCTGGCACTCCGGCGGCGCCAAAGGAGCCACCGGCCGCCCGGTGGGGCTGTTGGTGCACTACCTACTCAACGCCTAAGATGAGCGGCCGCGCCGACTTTTATGTGCTGCCCGCAGGCGAAGAGCGCCACCACTTCGCCTGCCGGTTAATTGAAAAGGCCTATAAATTAGGCAACAAGGTGTGGCTGCGCCTGGATGAGCAACAGCTTGCGGCCCTTGATGACGCTCTCTGGACCTTCAAACCGGAAGCCTTTGTACCCCACGCCGCCTTTGGGCCAGACGCCAAGCTAGAGGACTGCCCCGTCTGGCTGATGACCCAACTGCCAGATGGCGACTGTGACCTGTTGGTGAATCTCGCCTCTACACCGCTGGAGCCGCCGCCTAGTGCGGGCCGGGTAGTTGAACTGGTCACCCAGGATGCGCACATATTGCAGCTGACACGCCAGCAATATGCCCGCTATAAAGCGCTAAACTGGGTTATTAACACCCACAAGCTTTAGCGCCTTAAACCAGGTTCCTTAAACCACGTTCTCTCACTGTAGCGACGCTTATGTCAAAACCAGAACCCAGCCACAAAGACAAACACCAGCTAGTTGCCGAGCTGGAAGCCCTGCACAGAAGCCTCAGCCCAGAGGCCAATATCCCCGTGCTGGTGGAGGCGGTGTTGGACAGTGAAGAGGAAGTGCCGGACTTGGCGGTGCAAATAGACTTAGTCGATTCCCTGCTTGCCGAACAACCAGCGGCGAAAAAGGCACCAGCGGCCGAGCTGCAACTGGATTTAGGCTACGACCTGGTCGACGCCGCCGATACCCCCCTGCCAGAAGACCCCAATGCCAACGAAAGCTTAAGCCAGGTGCACAACGACCCGCTTAATTACACCGGCGATGATTTATTTATTAACCACGAAGACCGCGAAAGCCACTTCACCCAGGAACCGGTGGACGCTGAAGATCAGGATGAGCCGCCGCTGTTGGAACTGGAAGACGCCCTGCCCTCAGCCGAGGCGGTGATTCCCACAACACCCGACTCCTCAGCCGCTAAGCTGGATACCGTTTTTAAAGCCCTCAGTAATCCCACCGACGACCAGGACGATGAAAACCCGTTTTTACCGGCGCACCTGCGGGAAAAATTGCGCCGCAGTAAAGCTACCTTAATTGAAGAAATTCAGCGCTCCAGCGATGCCGTACACCAAAGCTCGGCGCTAATTAAGGCCTACACCAGCGACAGCCAATTAAAACATCGGGACCGCGCCACAACGCCAATACAACCGCAAAAAGAATCACTTAAAGAAGCCGAACCCAACCAGGCCCTGATTGATGAATTGGTAGCAGAGTTTTTACCGCAGATTGAAGCGAAACTGCGGCAAAAATTAGCGGAGCAACTAGCGCATAAACCGCCCCGCTCTAATTAATCACCGGGTAACGCAGCTTGCGGCGCCGCGTACGGCATAGGTGCCAGAACAATCATTTACTGAGTAACTAGCGCTGCCGTTAAAGAAACCCCCGGTTGGTCTGTTAAAGAGACCTCAGGTCGATATGTTAAAGATACCCCGGGTCTATCCGTTAAAGGAACCTCAGGTCGGTCCGTATTCTTGAAGATACAGGTTAATCAGTGGCTCCTAAACCTAAAATTCCGCTAATACAGTCGCCATTTATTGCCATTTTTATTGCCAACTTATTACCCGTCAGTGCGCTTTAACCTAAACGGAATATCCCGGCGCATAAACGTCGCCGCGCGCCACACCCACTCCATAGGCCCATAGCGGTAATGTTTAAACCAAAGGCTGGCTAAGACTATTTGCAGCAGCCACAACAGCAGGCCCAATAAAAAACTATTCACCTGGCCTAAAAACGCCCAAGCCGCCAAACCAAAGCCGTAAAAAATCGGCACACATACAAGCGACTGCGCCAGATAAATACTCAACGTCATACGCCCCGGCGCCGCTAAATAACGCAACACTTTTTGCAGTGGCGACAGATACAACAACACAAATAAACAAACACTGCCCAGGGTTACCGCCAGATTAAAATACGCACTGGCAATAGCGCCTAAATTGCCAAGGCCACTATTGTGCTCCTTAATATACAACTGCACCCAAAAAAACAGCGCCCCAGCCAGCACACAGATAAATAAAGCAATGGTGAATTGCCGCGCACGCTCAGCGTAATTAGAAAATACCCGCAGCCGCGCCAGTAAAAAACCCAACAGGCTCATGCCCAGCACCGTCCACAAGCGCCCACTCTCCAGCATAAACGCCCACTTGCGCTCATTACCCAACACGGCATTGGTGATAATTAATTGTGCAAAACTGCCTTCGGCATAGACTTTTAATACCGCATCCGGCTCATTAAGCGGCGCGGCCGCAGCGGTGGGGAATAATTTCAGCGCAACACATTCTAACCACAGCGGCCCCTGCAACAGAAAAAACACACTCAAACACAGGACCAAAAAATGTGGCGCGCGCCACAGGGGCACTAAACATAGGCCGCACAGGGCCAGCACTTGTAAAATATCACCGCCGTATAACAAGCTGTGTACATAGCCCATCGCCAATAATAAACTCAACCGCCAGATAAACCGACCGCGAAAGTCCACCCCGCGCGCCTGCTGGTTGCCAAGCAAAATATAAAAACTCACACCAAATAAAAACGCAAAAATAGCAAACGCCTTGCCGCCAAATACCATAAACAGCGCATCGTTGAGCGGATGGGGTATAGGGTTTAACCAATAAATTTCATAATACTCCACCATATGGATTAAAAATAAACCCATCAGCGCGTAGCCGCGCAGCGCATCTAACACATCAATTCGCGATTGTTGCATAGTAAATTGTCCGCCAAAAATCGGCCCAAGCCGAACCGGTTCACAGTTAGGGTATCGGCAAAATTATAGCCCTGGGCGGTTGAATCGTCAGGCCAGCGTGCAGCTAAAAATGAGACTTGGCCGCGTTATTAAGCAATAAACAACCGGCGCTGGATAAGCAGTTGCTTAATAAAAATACGGCACCCTCGCAGCCAGGCCTTTTCAAGCAATATCATTAAGTTAAGTAACAGAGGCGAAAAGCTGAAGAGGAAATATCTGGGGGCCAGGATGGAGACTGGCGTAATCCGGGATTTGTGCACGCCCGCGGATTAGGCTAGGCGCTAACCCAAAAGGAGAGCAGCAAAAAGAATAGAAGCAAAAAACCCTCAAACCAAGGCAGTGTGCTAGTGCACAAGGCGTTTTGGCCCCCTCCCCTTTTCAAGGGGAGGGCTGGGGTGGGATTCCTCGTTCCCACGCAGAGCCCAAAATGAGAAACGAATAACGAGAAACTCACTCCCGTCACCCCGGCGTTAAAAAACCAATACCTGGCTCTTGCGCGCAGAGTCTTCATCCATAGCCGAGCGCGCCACAGCATCCTGCTGATTGCCCGGTCTTCCCGTACCCAAACTTTTATAAATACGAATTAAATCCAATAATAAACGCGCTTCACTTTGCGCATATTCGGCACTCACGGCCAAATGGCTGCGCTCCACATCCAACACAGTGGACAAATCCCCTACCCCCAAAGTGAATTTTTCTCGCGCGGCTTTCGCAGCCTGTAAACTCGCCGCTTGAGCTTTTTGCAAACCGTTGCGGCGCAGCTCTTCCTGGCCAAAATCCACCATGGCATTGTCAATCTCTTCTAATGCGGTGAGCAGGGTTTCATCCAATTGACGCAAAGCAATTTGACTCTGTGCATCCGCAGCTTTTATACGCGCCTGCACACGGCCAAAATCAAATGCACCCCAGCGCAAACGAGGACCAAAATAGAAGCTATCCGTACCGGAATTACCCAGGCTATTCCAATCGGCCGCCACAAAACCCAAACCGCCGGTTAATTGAATACTCGGGTATAAGTCCGCCACCTGCACATTATAATTGGCCAGCGCCGCACGGGCTTTTTGCTCCGCTTTGCGAATATCCGGCCGCGCAGCAATTAAGGCCTGGGTATCACCTAAATCAAATTGCGCAGGTACATTGGGTAAATTTTGATAAGCCGCTAATTTTTCTTTAAGTGCGGGCATGGGGTTACCGGTTAATACCGCCAAGCGATTAATATGGGTATTCACCTGAGCACTAAATTGTTGTTCATTGGCTTGAGTTAATTGAAATTGCGCTTCAGCGCGGGCCACATCCAAAGCATCGCTGCGCCCCACTTGAGCATAGGCTTTGGTGAGATCAAAGGTCTGCGCTTGGGTTTGGCGATTTTCAGCCGCTATGCGCAGTTGTAATTGCGCGCTGCGCAATTGCACATACACGGCGGCAACTTCTGCACTAATACTGCTGCGCACAGCGGCTAAATCCGCTTCAGCCCAGCTTGCTTGCGCCTTGGCAAACGCCGCTTGATTACGCAGCCGACCAAATAAATCCAACTCCCACTGGCTATCAAACTGCGCCTGCACTTGAGTATTAATGCGTGCACTGCCCTGTGGTGTTTGCGCCTGGGGCAAGCCGCGCCTAATTTCACTGGCGGACATTTGGGTGCTGGGCAAACGATCCCGCTGCGCATTTTGATAAAGTGCGCGGGCGGCATCTAATGCACTGCTGGCAATTTGCAGAGAATTATTGTGCGCCCAGGCGTCCTGCATCAATTGGTTTAGGGTTGCATCATTAAATTGCACCCACCAATTATAGGTATCGCCTTTGGCCTGGGCCTGCCGAGGCAGCGACACCTGCGCGGCCAATGCGGCGGCTTGCTGCGCGGGCACTTGTGTATTCAATGGCTTAAATGCACTGCAGCCTAACAGCAACGCGCCCTGTACAACTAAAGCCAACGCACCTACGGATAAACGCATCATAGGGAATACTCCGAATTGATTAAGGGCGCAGGGACGGCAGCTTTTTTACCCTCCAGTTTGCGCGCTAAGACATAAAAAATGGGGGTAAAAAATAGTCCGAAGAAAGTCACACCCAACATCCCAGCAAAAACAGCAATTCCCATCACGCTGCGCATTTCAGCGCCTGCCCCGGTGGAAAATACCATAGGCACTACACCCATAATAAAGGCGAAAGACGTCATTAAAATGGGCCGTAAACGCATGCGGCTGGCGGTAATAGCCGCTTGGTAGGTGGCCATACCGCGTATTTCTAGTTCGCGGGCAAATTCCCCAATTAAAATCGCATTTTTACTAGCCAGCCCCGCCAACACAAACAAACTCACCTGGGTGAAAATATTATTGTCCCCACCGGAAACCCACACACCAAACAAAGCAGACAAAATGGATAAGGGCACAATGGAAACTACTACCAAAGGCAGCGCCAAACTTTCGTATTGGGCCGCCAATACTAAAAACACTAACAATAAACACAAGGGCAAAATATAAATGGCTGTATTACCCGCTAATACTTCCTGATAGGTTAATTCCGTCCACTCAAATTCAATACCGGCGGGTAAGGTTTCCGC
>DAOQGS010000041.1:0-12729 GCA_035338675.1 Cellvibrionaceae bacterium | reverse complement strand
CCCTTCAACATGCCGCCTGGTGCCGTGTGGGTCCTGGCAGATTCGAAATCAAGCTCTTTAATTCATTTCATTGGGAATTTAAATTTATGAATACTCCGTTCTTGCGCAAGTCCTGTTTGTTGAGCGTTGCCATGGCGAGCGCTGTTTTTCTGGCCGGTTGTAACAAAGACCAGGACAAGGCTGCTGCCAAACCCGAAGCGGCGCCCGCTCAAGTTGCTCTTAACACCATGGAAGAGAAAGTTTCCTACATCGTTGGCTTTCGCATGGCGTCTCAAGCCAAAGCTAGCGGCTTTACTCTGGATAAAAAGACCTTGAGCCAAGCGATTACTGATGCGCAAGAAGGTAAAGACGCTCAAATCCCTCAGGAAGAGCAGCAAAAAATTATGACTGAGTTTCAGCAACAACAAGAAACTAAGCATCAAGAAGAAATGAAAAAAGTCGGTGAAGAAAACCTGAAAAAAGGCCAGGATTTCATCGCTGAGAACGGTAAGAAAGAAGGTGTGAAAACTACTGCTAGCGGTTTGCAGTACAAAGTCATCAAGGCCAGCGAGCAAAAAGACGCCAAATCTCCTAAGCCTGAAGATACCGTTAAGGTTCATTATCACGGCAAGCTAATCGACGGCACTGTGTTTGACAGCTCCGTCGACCGCGGTGAACCTGTTACTTTCCCTGTCAACGGTGTAATTCCTGGCTGGGTTGAAGGTTTGCAATTGATGAAAGTGGGCGACAAGTTTGAACTGGCCATCCCTGCCAATCTCGCTTACGGCGCTGGCGGCACTGGCCCAATCCCACCCAACTCCGCTTTAGTTTTTGAAGTTGAGTTGTTGGAAATTAATCCTAAGCAAGAAGAAGCTCCTGCTAATCCACACGGCAAGGCGGCTGAGTCAGCTAAACCTGCTGAAGCCAAATCCGCTAAGTAAGCAGCGGATTGCACAAAAAAGCCCGCCTTTTGGCGGGCTTTTTTGTGTGCGGTATATTCATCATTGCTCGCCTTGGGGCGCTTTGCGGTGATCAATCGCCCGCTTGATTTACATATTTATGCGCACGCATAAAAAAGGCCGCTATCAGCGGCCTTTATCAATACTAATGAGCTGTGTTATTAGCCTATTACTCGGTCTTTATGGGACACATGCAGAACTTCGATAATTCGATCTTCAAGTTCAAAGCGCGATTCAAGGTATTCACCGAGTTTAGATAGATCCTCTTTAAGCGCATCCAAATCGTCGGTTTCTTGGTATTTGTCGTTTAGATCCAGCAGGGCGTCCGTAGTTTCTTGAATTTTATCGAACAGGCTTTCGCTCTCCTTAAGGCCCTCTTGATCATCGAACTCGCGGCCTTCTTGTACTAGTTGCTCATATACTTCGAAGTGCCCGGCTGAAACATAATCCACTAAAAGCTGAAAAAACTGCGGCAGTCGGTTGGCTTGAGTTTCAGTTGAGCTGGTCTCGCTCAGGGCACAAAAGAGAACCAATAAATCTTGCCGCTCTTGTAGCCAGCGATCGATGATGACGCTTACACCACCCCAGCGCTCGCGGGCGGTTTTGCAATTTTCTAGCATGGAGGAGAATCCTCAACAGTGACGGGGTTAAATGGAGTGGAACACTTGGGCTTCCACATTAGGGGACTTTAGTGGCTATCGCAAGGCCCCAGTGCCTATCCAAGACTTCGTGGCTATCGCAAGCGCCTATCGCAAGGCCTGAGTTTAGAGTTTAGCAGTTGAATCCAATCAGGCTCTATTGAGATTTAAAAAAGAAGCCGCGGAAGTAATGCTCGCGCTGATTGCAGCTGGCGAGCGATACAACCGCATAAGGCTTAGCGCAAAGATTCTTGCGCGGAATGAAATTTATTAACTGTTGCGTGTATTTAATGGCCTTATTCATCCCAGGGTTGGGCATCAGCGCTCAGCGCGAACCCACTGCCAGAGGTTAATCAGCATGAGCCCGCTAAACGCTACGAGTGTCCACCCCGCAATGCTCACGCCGAGAAATGTCCAGGTGACCTCGGCGCAATTACCATCGCCGCGCAGCAAAACCATAAAGGCCTCTTTAAGTGGGAAATTCTCGATTAAATAACTTAAATCAGGCCCGCAGGCGGGCACTTGATCGGGGGGTAAGCTCTGCAGCCAGACTTGGCGGCTGGAAAACCCGCCACCAATAATCGCTAAGATGGCGCCTAGGCTTGCATATAGGCGCCGACCGAGTTTTTGCGGTTGGTGAAAAAAAGCGGCTAAGGCGGTGATGCCCACGGCGATAATAAAAAAGCGCTGGGTAATGCACAGCGGGCAGGGAATTAATTTCATGACGAACTGCATGTAGTAGCCAGTTAACATCAAGCCGAGGGTACCTAATGCGATGATTAAAAATGTGTACCTAATTGAAGGTAGGGGCATGGTGTGTATTTCCGCTCTGGTGGTGGATTAATTCGCGCTGATGGGTTGGGCAGAACTGGTCTAGTATTTAAGGGAGCGCAATTTTAGGGGGATTAGGCGGTGATTGGCATATTTTGTTGCAAGCCGGTGCAAAAAAAATTAGCGGTGTTACTGCTGTGCGCCGCCACGGTCGCGGTGCCGGCCTTTGCCAATAGCGGTGGCGGTGCGGCTGAGGGGGCCGCTGGCGCCGTTTATGTAACCTTTAAGCCGCCGCTGGTGACCAATTATGGTGGCGCGGGGCGCATTAAATACGTCAAAGCCGATATGTCGATTCGGGTGGAAAATGCGGCTGTTGCTGATTCCGTGCAGCATAACATGCCGCTGATTCGCAACAATCTGCTCAATATTATGGCGAAACAAACCGATGAGAGCCTCGGTGGCCAGCCGGGTAAAGAAGCCATGCGCCAGGAGGCGCTGAAGGAGATTCAAGCCATCCTCAAGCAGGAAGCCAATCTTGAAGGTGTTTTGGATCTCTATTTCAACAGCATAGTGGTGCAGAAATAACGGCGGTGCGTTTCACTTTCGCGCGCGGTTAGGCCGCTCTAAATGGGTGTTAAAAAAGTTGCGGACGGAGCTGTTAACGCCATGTATTGGCCCGTTGTTATTAAATTCTTCAGGAGCCTTTGAGCAACAGTGATTGTGAAAACGCACTAGTTCAACCTCTGTAACTCCCTGTGAGCTTCCTGCCTGCGAAGGCTTCAAAACATTAATTAACCGAAGTTTCCTCTACTCAATAGTGCCTCTGCAGCAGGCGTGGTATTGCGCGTAATACTTGGCCAAATAGTCTGTAAAGGGCACAGCTGCGTCCGCTGTTTCTTCCTGCTCTTGCTGCCGCAGAGAATTTTCTGCAAGCGCTGCAAAATAAGGGCTGTCGTGGTGGGCGGATGCATCCTTTGTAAAGGCCTGTTGATTGGCTTTTGCGCAGCTAAGCGCCCACTGCTTGAAGCTGCCTGTTGATTTGATAGCTGCCAGCGCTTGGGCAGATGGTGTTGTAGAAGGATCGAGCAGTTTGTCTTTTTGTCGCTGCCAGCTGGCGCTAACCAGGCTGCCATCGCCGCTCATATCTAGGAGTTCCGCCCAGGGTTTAATACTGTCCAGTAGTTGATTGGCGGCCTCTGTAAGGGTTGTCTGCTGGCCGTTGATGGTGAGGTTGAGGCCGGGTGCGCGCCCTTTACTTACGACCTGTTGCTGGTTGTGGAGTATTTCGCGTGTTTCCTGCGGGGAGGTTGCCGCGCTGGGCGAGAGCAGACAATGCAGCAAAAACGCGTCGATAAAACGCAGTTGCTCAGCATTTACACCGCTGGCGGAGAACGGATCTATGTCGATGCAGCGCACTTCAATGTATTCCACGCCGCGCCTGCACAGGGCGCTCAAGGCTGTTTCACCGCTCTTGGCTGTACGCTTGGGGCGAATGGCGCTGTAAAACTCATTTTCAATTTGCAACAGGCCGGTATTGAGTTGTTGATAGCGCCCGTCCGTACCTATCACCCCTTTTTTCTCGTAGTCCGGATAGGGGGTATTAATGGCGGTAACAAGCGATTGCACATAGGAGCGGCTGTTGTTGTAACACACATGCAGGGACTCCTGGGCGCGGCTTTGGTAGCCTAAGTCCCCCATTCTGAGCGAGGTGGCAAAGGGCAAAAAAAACGTATCGGTACCTAGGTGCTCCAGTTGGTGCTCTCGGCCTGCCAAGAAGCTCGCATCCACGGCGGGCGTGGCGCCAAATAAGTAGACCAAAAGCCAATAGTGGCGGCGGAAATTGCGAATCAAATCGAAGTAGCGCCGAGAGATAAAATCCTCCAGCAGGCCGTGATCTTCTTCTGCCTGTTGTAACAGTGCCCAAAATGCCTCCGGCAGCGAAAAATTGTAGTGAATCCCGGCAACGGTTTGCATGGTGCGGCCATAGCGGTGGCCGAGCCCGAGGCGGTAAATGCTTTTCATGGTACCGCGATTGGACGAGCCGTACTGAGCGATGGGAATGGCATGCTCCTGGGGCAAGATGCAGGGCATCGAATTGCTCCAAATGTACTCCGCGCCCAGCTGCTGATAGGTCTCGCGGTGTAAATCATTCAGCCATTTCAGCAGGGTGTCTAAGCGGTGGCAGGGCGGGGTGATGAGCTCCAGCAGGGATTCGCTGTAATCGGTGGTGATGTAGGGGTGTGTAAGAGCAGAACCCAGGCCCTGCGGATGTGCAGTGTGGGATAGATGGCCGGTTGCATCCACCCGCAGGCCTTCTTTTTCAATACCCCGCAGTATGCCGCTGAGCAACGAGCGGTTGGCAGGTTCAGCCAGCTGGGCAATAAAGTGTTTGGCGGGCATGGGATGACCTCAAATGTGATCGGCCGAAAATTGGGTTAAGTACCGCCCTTTACAAGGGGGGAGGATTTATTTAGCGGGATTGCTGCGAAGGGCTAAACTTAAGCCTAGGCTGCGCGTCCCAGGTAAAGGCCTCATGACGGCTCATAAGAATGCTGTAAAACAGCAATCACAGGATGAGCGGTATAGCCCAAATTGTGGAATTTAAAGGCTATATTTGTTTTTAAGTGTTTACAGTAAGCGCGCGGATGGGACATATTTAGGCGTACTAATAACAACCATTTTAGTAGGCGTACGATGTGTTGGTGTCATGTGCCGTGTTAGGCTACATCCGGCGCCCGGCCTGTTACTCGGCTTAAATGGCATCGACAGCGGCCCTTACTAACCCCCTGACGGAGAAAAATGGTGCAATTATCCCAATTCGCGGATACGCCTTTGGTGGCCAGGCTCTCTAAAGAGTCCCACAAGGTTGTGTCTTTCCTGAGCAAGGTTCCGACCGAGCGTTGGCGAGCCATAGTGCTGGCACTCGCGTTGATCTGGTCGGTGCAGAGCTTAGCCAAGTTATTTTGGTTGGTGATGCCGCAGCCCAAAAGTGGCCCAGAGCAGCTGGTGCCTACGAACGTAAACGCTGGCGTACAAGCCAAAGCCCCCTTGAATATCGACGGTCTCACCAGTGCCCATCTGTTTGGCGACTATGACGCTGAAAAAATGCGCGCCGCCCAAGCGGATCAGCAAGCCGGTGAAAATGTTAATCAAATCACCCAGCTCGATTTGAAACTGCAGGGTGTCATTATGGCCAGTGACCCGGAAAAATCCTGGGCCATCATTGGCGAAGAAAACTCTCAGCAGCTATTTAAAATTGGCGACAGCATTCCGCCTGCCAATGGTGTAACCCTCGAAAAGGTAGAGGATTTACGGGTAATTCTTAATAACAACGGCAAGCGCGAAGCACTGTGGTTGTACGGTGAAGACGGTATGAACGTGGCCTCTTCTCGCCAAGCGGCAGCGGCGCCCCCACCGCCACCCCCACCGGCCAATGTGCAACAGGCTACGGTCACACAGGAACAGCTGCAAAGCGCCACCTCTATCGGTGATGTTGTGCGCTTTATGGTGGCGACCGAGGGCGGCAAAATGATCGGCTATAAGGTTCGCCCAGGGCGCAAGCGCGAATTGTTCGATCAAGTGGGCCTGAAAAACGACGATATTGTTATCTCGGTCAATGGTATCGAGGTAAACGAACCGCAGAAGGTGCGGGAAGTCTATCAGGCGTTGAAAACTGCCAGTGAGGCCAATTTACAGGTGCTGCGTGATGGCGGCACCCAATCCATTCAAATCCGTATGAGTTCTGGTTAGGGAGTTCATTTTGAAAAACATAATAAAAATGAGTGCCGCGTGTGTATTGAGCGTCGCGGTTTCAATTAACACGGCCTGGGCTGAGCAGACCTGGACCGTTAATTTCAAAGACTCCGATATCCAAGAGGTCGTCAAGTTTGTAGCGGACGTAACCGGTCGCACTATGGTGGTGGATCAGCGCGTTCGCGGTCGAGTAAAGGTAATTTCGGCAAAGCCTTTAAATGAGGCTGAATTGCTGCAGTTGTTTCGCACTGTTCTGGAAATGAACGATTTCACCATGATTGATGTGGAAGGCGTCTCTCGCATCATTCCCTTAAAAGACGCGCGCTCGTCGCCCATTCCCGTGCTGAACCAGGGCGCTAGCGACAAAGGCTATATCACGAAAGTGATCCAGTTGAAGAATATCGCGGCCGCTAAGGTTCTCCCGGTAATCCGCCCGCTAATTCCACAGCATGCCCATTTGGCCGCCTACGATCCGTCTAACTCCATTGTGATTGCCGACGAAGCGGAAAACATTGACCGCATCATTGATTTGATTGAACGCATCGATAAATCCGCCATGCCGGTTACCGACATAGTTGAACTGCGCTATGCCAATGCCACCGATATGGTGCAAACCCTCACCAACCTGGATAAAGTCGATTCACAAAATTTACCGCAGAACGCCCTGCGCATCACTGCTGACAAACGAAATAACGCGGTACTGGTAACCGGTGAAGATGTTCAGCGCCAACGCGTTAAAGCGTTGATTGCCAAGTTAGATAAGCCCAAAGCTCAGGCGGGCAATGTGCGTGTGGTTTATTTAAATTATGCCAAGGCTAAGTCGGTTGCCGAGACGCTGACAAAAGTTGTGCAGAACATGAGCAAGTTAGCGCCCCCCGGTGCGCCCGAAGGTGGCGGTCAGCCACAGGCGCCTATTTCTGCCACGGTGGAAGCGGATGAGGCCACTAATGCGTTGTTAATTACCGCTTCCGGCGATGCATTAGTTGCTTTGTTGGGAGTTATTGAACGCTTGGATATTCGCAGGGCGCAGGTTTTGATAGAGGCGATTATTGTCAGCATGGACGATGGCAAGGCGCGTGAGTTAGGGGTCCAGTGGATGGCGAGGAATAAGGATGGCATGTTCGGCGGTTCCGGCTTAGATGATAAGCGTGGCGCTGCGGCGGCTACCGCCGCGGGAGCTGCGTTGAAGGCAGGGGAGAATCCGAACGCGGAGCAGCTTGCGGGCTTGGCGGGAAGCGTGCTGTCATTTCCTGGACAGATACTAGGGGTGCTAGGTACTAATCAGAGTGACGACTTCGCTGTGCTGTTGAACGCCTTAGAAAAGGATACTAAGAACAATATACTTTCCAAACCTTCCATCCTCACTACTGATAACACAGAAGCTAAGTTTTCTGTCGGTAAAAAGGTTCCCTTCAAAACAGGCAGCTATTCAGGTACGGGAAGCAATACCGGTGGCGGCTCTAATAGCTTCTCAAGCCCGTTCACGACGATTCAGCGTGAAGATGTAGGTATTACGTTGAAGGTAAAACCGCACGTTAATGAAGGTAACAAAATACTTTTGGACATCGCTCAGGAAATATCTGATGTCTATGCCGATCCTGCTGCGTCAGATTTAGTGACGAACCAGAAGAAACTTGAAACTCAGGTGCTGGCCGCAAACGGTGAGACCATCGTTATGGGCGGTATGATCGAGGATAAAAATACTCGCACCGAGCAGAGGGTTCCCGTGCTAGGTCGCATTCCGGTTGTGGGGCGACTGTTTAGAAGCAACTCGAAAGACAATAGTAAAAATAATTTGATGATTTTCCTGCGGGCTACCGTGATTCGTGATGATGAAGCCCTTCGCGGCGCCACCGCTGAAAAGTACGACTACATACGCCAGCAGCAATTGGGTCAGCGCAAGATTGGGGCCTTCAGAGGTGAGGATAAAACGCTTTCGGTATTGCCGGAATTAGTCCAGCCTGAGCTTCAAAAAGAGCCGGTGATTGTTACCCCCGGTGCCGCCAAAGCTGACGCTCCGAGCGAGCAGTAACGGGGGTTCTATGGAAAATGAGTCTGCACTAGCGCAGCCGGTAGCTTTTACCAAGCTCCCCTTCGCCTATGCCTCCGCTAACCAGGTTTTGGTGGAGGAAAACCGCATTTTGCATACCGAAGCCACGAGCCATAGGGTGCTAATCGAATTGCGCCGCCACTTAGGGCGCAGTTTTACCGCGGAGGAGTTGGATTTGCCGGCCTTCAAAGCGCGCCTCACCCAGTCCTACCAAAGCGGTGACGGCGAAGCCTTGCAGGCTGTGGAGGATATGGGCGCGGAGATGGATCTATCTGCTCTGGCTGAGGACATTGAAGACGGCGAGTTATTAAGTGGCGAGGGGGATGCGCCGGTCATCCGTTTAATCAACGCTATTTTGTCTCAGGCTGTAACGGAAAAAGCCTCGGATATTCACATTGAGCCCTACGAGGATCGTGTTTCCATCCGCTTTCGTGTGGATGGCGTGTTAAAAGAAGTGCTTTCCCCCAAACCCCAGTTGGGGCCGGTGTTGGTGTCGCGTTTAAAAGTTATGGCGCGCTTGGACATCGCTGAAAAACGGGTACCCCAGGACGGCCGTATCACTGTGAAGCTTGCGGGCCATGGCGTGGACCTGCGGGTATCGACTATGCCCTCAGCTCACGGCGAGCGGGTGGTATTGCGTATTCTTGACCAGGCGGCAGGCGCTATCTCATTGGATAAACTCAACATGCCGACCCGGGTGTTGGAAGATTTTAAAACCGTGTTGGCTAAGCCTCACGGCATTATCCTCGTAACCGGCCCAACCGGTTCGGGTAAAACCACTACCCTTTACTCAGGTTTAAGCCATCTAAATACTCGGGCGCGCAATATTCTCACCGTGGAAGACCCCATTGAATACGTGTTGCCGGGGATCGGCCAAACAGCGGTGAATACCAAAGTGGATATGACCTTTGCGCGCGGACTGCGGGCGATTTTGCGGCAAGACCCGGATGTGGTAATGATCGGTGAGATCCGCGACCGGGAAACGGCGGCCATCGCTGTGCAAGCGAGTTTAACAGGCCACTTATTGTTATCCACACTGCACACCAACACGGCCATAGGTGCTGTCATGCGTTTGCAGGACCTGGGTATTGAGCCGTTCCTATTGTCGTCGAGCCTTGAGGCGTTAATGGCGCAGCGGCTGGTGCGCAAGCTGTGTAACGAATGCAAGCAGTCCCATGTGGCCACCGATGCGGAATGCGAGCGCATTAATATTCCCAAAGGCAGTGTGATTTACAGCCCTGTGGGCTGCGAAAAGTGTGATTATCGCGGTTATAAAGGCCGTACCGGTATTTACGAGTTAATCCCAGTTGATGATGTCTTGCGCCAGCTGATTCACGAAGGGGTGGGCGAGCAGCAGATGCTGGCCCATGCGCGCAAATTCTCTCGGCCCATCGATGCCGACGGCAGGGATAAGGTGCTGGCTGGGATCACAAGCATTGAAGAATTATTGCGTGTGACGGTGACCTCCTAGCCATGGGTGCATTTAACTATCAAGCGCTGGATGCCAATGGCAAAACCGTCAAGGGTGTCATTGAAGGGGATTCGGATAAACAGGTGCGCGCCCTGTTGCGCCAGCGGCAATTGCGCCCGCTGGAGGTACAGGCGGCCCAGCAGCGGGTGCCCATAGGCACCAATGCCAAACCTAAGCGCTTTGGCTTCTCCAGCGCGCCCAAATTGGGTTACAAGGATATTGCCCTGGTGACGCGGCAGCTCGCCTCGTTAATTCAATCGGGCCTGCCTTTGGATGAAGTGCTGCAGGCGACGGCCACGCAAAGCAAAAAGCCCGCTGTTAAAAGCCTTATGCTGCAGGTGCGCGCTCGCGTGATGGAGGGGCTTTCGCTGGCTCAGGCCATGTCTGAAGCGCCCAAGGCGTTTAATAATCTCTATCGCGCCATGGTTCGCGCGGGGGAGTCGGCGGGCTTTTTAGGCCCGGTGTTGGATCAATTGGCCGATTACACCGAGCGCAGCCAAGAGGCCCGCCAGAAAATCCAAATGGCGATGATTTACCCAATTGTTTTGATGGTGGTGTGTTGTGGTGTGGTCACCGGCTTGATGGCGTTTGTGGTGCCGAAGCTGATAGGGCTGTTTAAAAACAGTAAAAAAGACCTGCCTTTTATTACCGATATTCTGATCGCTAGCAGTAATTTCATTGTTAATTACGGTGTGTTTTTGTTGATCGGTATTATCGGCCTGGTTGTACTGTTTAAACATTTGCTCAAAGAGCCCAGCCGCGAGTTGCGCTGGCATAAGTTTTTGTTGAAATGGCCTCTGATCGGTGAGCTTATTCGCACCTCGGAGGCGGCGCGTTATTCCAGCACCCTAGGGCTGCTGGTGAAAAGCGGCGTGCCATTGTTAGAAGGCTTGCGGATTGCCAGCCAGGTTTTGGGCAATCGGCATATTCAAAAAGCCAGCCTTGCTGTGGCTGTGTCTGTTCAAGAGGGTATGAGTTTTAATAAAGCCCTGGACCAGTGCGGCGAGTTTCCACCTCTGTTAGTGCAAATGGTTGCGAGCGGTGAGGCCAATGGTCAGCTCGCTGAACAGCTGCTGCATGTTGCGGCCAACCAAGAGCGCGAACTGTCTTTTACCTTAGGAACCTTGATGGGCCTGATGGAACCGGCGATGATTCTCATCATGGCGGGTATCGTTGGCTTTGTTGTGATGGCTATCATGTTGCCTATTTTCCAATTAAACCAAATGGTGCACTAGGCATCCTAAGGTTTAGGAATACCACTCTTCTTTTCAATTCGAACATTCCTTTAGGGGGAAATATGACTATTAAACGTGAAGGCGGATTCAGCCTGATCGAGATCATGGTAGTGATCGTAATTATGGGCCTGTTGCTGAGTGTGGTGGGGCCTGCTGTGTTCCAGAATATCTCGCAGGCAAAAACCGAAACCGCCAAGGCCCACATGGCCTCCATGAAAACGGCGCTGCAATCTTATCGCTTGGACAATTACACCTATCCCACCACCGAGCAGGGCCTGCAGGCGCTGGTAACCAAACCCACCACTGAGCCTGTGCCGCGTAAATGGCGCTCAGAAGGCTACATGGAAAAACTCCCGCTAGACCCCTGGGATAGACCCTATGTGTACACCATGCCGAGCGAAAGCCACCCCTTTGACATAGTGACCCTGGGCGCCGACGGCCAGCCCGGTGGTGAAGGCGAAGATGCTGACATAGGTTACTGGGATGAACCCGGAGAGAAAAAGGAATAAAACCCATGGGGTCAGTCGCAATGCCCAAGCCCCAGCGGGGCTTCTCCTTAATGGAGTTGATGGCCGTGTTATTAGTAGTCGGCCTGGCATTGGGGATAGTGACCGTATCGGTGGGCCACGGAGGGCCGGAAAAACAGCTTTACGACAAATTGGATCAATTTTTAATTCAAAGCGATTTTGCTGTTGAGCACGCGGTGGTGTCCGGCGAGGCCCTGGGGATTTTGCTGGAGCCGCCGGATTGGCAGGTAGCTGCCAACCCTGAACTGGATCGCGATGAAATCGGCTGGAAATATCGCTGGCAAATTCTGGCGGAAAAAGGCTGGCAGGATGTGCCGAATATGCCGGCTGTTTCCCTGCCGCCGGATATTGAAATCGACGTTACCATCAATAAAAAACGCTGGGACTGGCACGCTAAAACCACGGATAAAAAATCCCCGGTGATTTCTATATCGCCCAGTGGCGAAATTACGCCCTTTGTTTTGGAAATCAAACACGCGTTGGTGCGTGATTTCGTGCAGCATATTGAGCTGTCTGAAGAGGGGACAATCGTTTGGCGCGAGGCGGCGGAAGATGAGAAAAAGCGTGATGAACGGCGTAAAAAATAAGCACACCTCCCGCCAGGCTAGCCTCGGCTTCACGCTGGTCGAGGTGATGGTTGCGCTCATTATCGTCGCCATGGCGGTGCCCGCCCTCTTGATGCGCATGCAATCCATGGCCAACTCCTCCATCCACAATCGCAACGTCACTACGGCCCATTGGGTGGCTGAAAATCGTTTAGTGGAGGTCATGCTCACTCGCGATATGGAGCGGCGCGAGCCGCGCGGCCGGGAGGCTGGCGATATGATGATGTCTGGCAATAAGTGGGACTGGAATGTTGAAACGGTGGATACCAAAAACTCTGAATTTCCCGGTTTTGAAATGACCGTGCGGGCGGCTCCCCAGGGGCAGGAAACCATGGCTGATTTGGTGGTTTATCTGTTCTGATGAAATACATGCCGCCCAACACCCCCCGTGGGTTTACGCTGATCGAAGTATTAATCGCCATCGTGATTATGGCGATTATTGCCACTTTGACCGGCCAGGCATTGCACACCGCCACCACCAGTAGCGACGCAACCAACGATGCGGTGAAGCGGTTAAATTCCGTAGACCGCACCTGGACCCTCTTGGAAGCCGACCTTCGCAATACCCTGCCGCGCGCCATTGTGCCCTCCATGGGCGAGCCTATTCCCCCTTTGATTGCCAACCGTTCCAGCGACTACTGGCTGCGGGTGTTTCGCGGCGGTGTGGTTAACCCCCTGCACGCGCCGCGCAGTGAGCTGGTGCGCATCGGCTATCGCCTCACAGACAATGTGTTGTGGCGG
>DAOQGS010000040.1:0-13008 GCA_035338675.1 Cellvibrionaceae bacterium | reverse complement strand
AACTCTAAGGGCAAAATTTTAATGCCCAACCCTTTTTATCAAATCTATGAAGGCGCGGCCCTCTTGGCGGGCTGCCAACCGGTATTTTTAAATTGCACTCAAGAAAGCAATTTTTTACCGGATTTTGACGCCGTCAGCAGTGATACCTGGCGGGACTGCCAGGTGTTATTTATCTGCACCCCCGGCAATCCCACCGGTAAAATTATTCCCCTGGCCACACTGCAAAAGTTAATTGCGCTGGCGGATGAATATAATTTTATTATCGCCTCCGATGAGTGTTATTCCGAGCTGTATTACGGTGATAAACCACCAGGACTATTAGAAGCCTGCGCAAGCCTTGGGCGCACGGATTACCGCCGCTGCGTGGTGTTTCACAGTCTATCCAAACGTTCCAATTTACCGGGCCTACGCTCGGGGTTTATTGCGGGCGATGCGCACATACTGC
Source organism: Cellvibrionaceae bacterium (assembly GCA_035338675.1). Taxonomy (GTDB): domain Bacteria; phylum Pseudomonadota; class Gammaproteobacteria; order Pseudomonadales; family Cellvibrionaceae; genus CAMCXE01. The sequence continues at coordinate 12,563 of DAOQGS010000040.1, read as the reverse complement.
AGCAATATTTACTCTACCGCACCTACCAAGGCTGCGCCCTGCCGGTGCCCACACAGCTAGCCAGCCAATTAGCCTGGCAAGATGAAGTCCACGTAGAAGCCAACCGCGCCGCCTACGCGGAAAAATTCGCCACCGCGCAGAATATTTTAAGCCCGCACATAGAACTAACCGAGCCGGAAGGCGCTTTTTATTATTGGTTAAAAACGCCGATTAAAGGCGAAGACTTTGCCCGCGCCCTTTTTAGCGCGCAAAATGTAACGGTATTGCCAGGGGCTTATTTATCGCGCGTCTGCCAAGGCATTAATCCGGGCGAAGACTATGTACGCATGGCGCTGGTGGCGGAAATAAACGAATGCCGTGAGGCCTGTGAGCGCTTGCGGGATTTTCTGCACGCGGGATAAAACTGCCTACCTGGCTTTCAGCGGGCCTTGCATACTCCTGTAAAGACTTCTTCACCTTTTTCATTTGCACCTTAATAAACGCCTATGCCAAGTCAATCATCTACACGCCTAAATAAATTTATCAGCGATTCAGGCATTTGCTCCCGCCGGGAGGCGGACCGCTTAATTGAACAGGGCAAGGTGTATATCAATGGTAAAAAAGCCAAAATTGGCGATGTGGTATACCCAGGTGACAGGGTCAACGCCAACGGCCAATTGCTGGAGGAAAAATCCGCAGAAGATTTTATTTTTATTGCTTTTAATAAACCGGTGGGCGTAACCAGCACCACCGAGCGCAGCGATAAAACCAATATCATTGATTATATCAACCACAGCCAGCGCATCTTCCCCATCGGGCGGCTGGATAAAGACTCGCAGGGGCTTATTTTTCTCACCAACAACGGCGATATAGTCAATAAAATATTGCGCGCAGGCAACCGCCACGAAAAAGAATACCTGGTCACAGTCAATAAACCCATCACCACACAGTTTATTGACGGCATGGGCAATGGCGTGCCGATCCTTGGCGAGATGACCAAAAAATGCCAGGTCAGCCAGGAGACACCTTATATTTTTCGCATTATTTTAATTCAGGGGTTAAACAGGCAGATCCGCAGGATGTGCGAATATTTTGGCTATGAAGTCACCAAATTGGAACGGGTACGCATTATGAATATTCGCCTAAAGGGTTTGCCTCTGGGGGATTGGCGCGATCTGGATGAAAAGGAGATCGCCTCTGTATTTAAAATGTTAGAGCACTCTTCATCCGAGGAGACAGGAAAAAAAACGACATTTAAACCCAAAATAGATCGACCAACAAAAAACACCGCCAACACAGCAACCAAAGCGCCAGCGACACAAAAACAAACAGCTGCACAAAAATCTGCGCCCGGATATAAACCGTCGGAAAGCAAAATACCCAAACCCAGCGGCAAAGCGCTACCATTCCACGAACACGCCGCGAGTAAAAAAAATGCCCGTAATAAAAATACAAGCAATCCCTTTAGCCAGAGTGGGACAACGGCTGAAAAAGCCGTATTAGGCAACAAAGCCACCCGCAGAAGTGCCGACTGGAAAAAACTGGCTAACAGCCAGCAAAAACCCACTGGCGGAAAACCAACCAATATCAAAGGGCCTAAGTCTGCCCCCGCTAAACACAGCAGTGCCCAGGGTGCTGGAAAAAACAAAGCCTCGACCAAACCTTACAAAAGCTCAGGGCGGCCTGGATCTTCTAAAAAATAATGGTAACTATTTAACACCTTGTCACCCTCGCCACGCGGACGGCAAATTGAGGGGAAATTAGCCAAGCGGCAAAATCGATTCGCGGTGCAGCAGGGCTGAAGGCAGGTTATTGCAGACCGTCAAAAAGAGGGACCTTTTTGACGAGCCTACACGGATGTATTCACGGCGCGTCTGAAATGACCTGCATTCATCACTGCGGGGCTTGCGCATTAAAGCATTCGTCTGCTGGATTCCAGTCGGTGCGAGAATCATGTCCAGTTACAATAAATAAGTACTGAATAGTTACACATAATCTACACCTGGGGCGCTATTCCAACCCCATGCAATTGGCGTAAAAACTTACGCTGGCTGGCCAGTCAGAAAACACGCCGATCACCCCCACTTGCCGCGCTATGACATCCAATACTTCCATCATGTCACCGTCATTATTTAATGCCGAGTTTACGGTTTGATAATACCAGCCGCCGCCATTTTTAAGCGGGCCTGCGCGCTCAAATGACCAGGTAATAATCTCCAAACCTGCTGCCTTAGCGTTCAGCGCATAATCAGAGGGCACAATTTTATTTTTATTATCCAGCTTAACAAGGGCCCATAGAGGTGGCGCCACAATTTTTACCCCTTCTGCCTTTAATGCTTTTAAATCAGCTGCGCTGGGCAATTCTGCTGGTGTATTGGCATCATCTAAATACACCGCTTGGCGGCCAAATTTAGGCTCGTTTTTAATCCAAAAACGAATATCTGCCCCATCAAACGATTGCGCAAAAACATCCCGCGGATTAATGCCCGCCGCCTTGTATTCATCAATCATTTGCTGGGCATACATAGCTTGGCTGTAGGTTCCTTCATAGGGCATGGCGACACTGGCCGATTTTAATTCTGGGGTGAATTTAGCACCGAGTTTTTTTATCAGCTGGATACTTTCCGCATGAGTCATAAGCGTGCCTTGGCTGGCGTATAAATCGGTGCGCCAGGCCGGTGTGCCCTGCAGATATTCAGCCGGTGTTTTGGCCTTGGGGTTAAATCCATCCATTTTGCCGCTCAGGCTTTTAAACTCCGCCAGAGTAATATCGGTGGTACAACATTCGGCAGATGCAGGTTTGCCGGTTAGCTCATCGGCAGGCACAAAAGGCTGACGGCATTTAGCGGCCAATTCCGGCACCGCCAAAATATTCGTGGTGGTGTGTAAATCGCATTGGGAGTGACGGCAAACCAATTGTTTATCCTTGGTAAACGTCACATCGCACTCAATGATACCGGCGCCCATTTTGGCGGCAGCCTCATAGGATTGCTGGGTATGCTCAGGAAATTGCAAGGCCGCACCGCGATGGCCGATGGAAAACTGGGTGGGTTTATAGATGGCTTTACCCAGCGCACAGGCCTGTAATTTGCGTTTTAAAGGGCTCGCATCCATATCCTCCACCAAATAAAACGGGCGCGGCCCCAATTGCACGGACAGGCTTGGGTAACCGCCTTCGCGGCTCCAGGCGTGATCAAGATTTCGCTCATCGTCAAAACGATTTTCATCGGCGTTGCGGTCGGCCTGTGCAACCATGGGTAGGGCCAGAGTGAGCAGCAGCATAGCAGCTGTGTTCATAAGGGTTCTGGGCATGAGTTAATCCTCGAGTGGTGGATGAATAGCGACGCCTTAAGGCCCCAGAACCCTACCCCAGGATTGTGACGAAGACTTGCCAGTTTTATGACAAGTTAATTATGTGCACCTCAAACACTCGACCATAAGCGCTCTCCGGCAAACACAAATGGATAAATTATCCATACTCAACAGACCTTAGCCTAAAATTAAATGGCATTGGGATTAATTCGAGCCGCATCTTATTTTCAATAAAACCATATGATTTTATTTGCTTATGCATACACGATTGAAGCTCCATGAAAATCGATTCTACATACGCAGACCTTTTAATAGCGCAACTCAAATTAATCAGCATGCCTCTATTCAGGTATAAATTGAAATAGGATTTATCCCACAAATAAATCCCGAAAAACTTCGCCCAATGTTATTCCAATACACATAAAATAGGCTTAAGGTATTCACCAGCATATAACTTCAGCTAGAAAATTCACGCCATTTCGCAAACCAGTCAGCTTGAGACATCGCGAACAGGACAGTCACAAGAGTTGCGATACAATGGAAAAGCAGAAATACCTTCTTGTGAAATTCGCTATGAGTTTGTGTGATCTCACACAACAATGAAAGCACTGATAATTATTAGCAATTGACGATTAAATAAATTACTCCCAAAGCCAGAAACACACTAATCGTATTATACGAGAATATCTATGACACACTTAAAACATAAATGGGCACTTATTACCGGCTCCAGCCGCGGCATAGGCCAACAAATCGCTTTAGGTCTCGCCGCCCAAGGCTGCAATATTATTTTGCATGGCAGGGACTCAGCCAGCGTTCAAAAAACACGGGCGCTGCTAGCCGGGTTTGAAATTGAAATAGCCGAAGCCTGCGGCCCATTAGACAGCCCCGAGAGCGTAGCCGCTATTATTGCAGCTGTGAATGCAGGCCCCGGCCGAGTGGATATTCTCTATAACAATGCCGCCATCATGACCCCGGGCCGCACCATGTGGGATATACCCCACAGCGACTGGCTGCAAACCTTTCAAGTCAATTTATATGCGGTGGTGCAATTGTGTAATGCGTTCGCACCGGCCATGGCAGCGCGCGGCTTTGGGCGCATTATTAATATTACTTCGGGTATTAAAGATCAGCCGGATTTAACTGTTTATAGTGTGTCAAAAGGCGCCATAGACAAATACACCCAAGACCTTGCCGCCCAAATGCGCGGCACCAACGTGTTAGTCAGCCATGTAGACCCAGGTTGGCTGCGCACGGATTTAGGCGGGCCTAATGCGGAGCACGCGGTGGAAACTGTATTACCCGGTGCACTGATGCCTGCTTTATTGCCGGATAATGGCCCCAATGGGCAGTTTTTTGCGGCGCAGGATTACCGAGCATAATTGCTTAGCAGCTTGTTGAAACACATAGGCGGCGACGGTCTGGCAAGGCAAATTTAGGCTGAGCGTCGCCGCTTAAGAAGTGGCAATAAATTATTAAGTGAACACCTACCACCACAAGAATAATGCCGGAGCCCAAATAAACAAACGCATGATGCCTGAGATGATTCCAAGGCAGATACCTCTCCAAAATATCGTCCCACTGATTGCAATATCTAATCTGAAACAAACCGATTATACACATTGCCATACCGACAATTCTCAACAGGCAAGACCCCAAGAACCAAACCAAAAGAGCAATTGCCGCCAGAATGGTTATACCCTGCACAAGGACGCTAGCCGCCCGCCGATTATTCATTCTTCTTCCATACAATCACTTAATGACAACAAGGAACTTCTGCAAAATGACTTTCTAAATTCTGGCGGTACAAAAAATAGCAATCAACGGTCATATCCTGTGTGCCTACTCCACACCTTTGTGCAAACTCGTTTAGCTGCGAATCGCAGCTTAGCGCCCACCAAAACTCCCATGCCAAATACAACCGCTCATCACAGCGGCTGCACCTTAATTATTAAGCCAAAAATCGGATGGTCCACATAAGTGGTTACACCAGGTTTAATGTTTTGTTTAAAACTAAACGGCACCGCCAAGGTGGCAAAAAAACCTTCTGTTTTAGCATCGCTAAGAGCGCCCTGCTCGGGCGGCAAAGGAATGGTAATGGGGTTGGTAATCGGGTGGCCGTTATCGGGCATAAATTGGGCGTACCACAGGGCGCTGTTTAATTGCAGGGTTTTATCCAGGCTTAATTGCAAGGTGCCCGCTAATTCATGCCAGGGTCCAAAGGGCGCGCCGCCGGCGAGGATCACACCTATGGGTTGGCGGCCAATCGGTTGCAGCCAGGCCTGATGCAGTAACACACGCATTTGTTTGGAGCGCTCAAGGCTTGTGGCCTGTGGCTTAAGGGTTAATTCGCTGTCGGCAAGAGGGGTAAACGCAGGCGAGGTTTGTGCATCGCTGGGCTCCTGAGTTTTTAGTACTTGGGCATTTTCTAAATAGGCCAAGTTACGCCCATCGGTGGTTTGGCTCGCCCCTAGAGTGCGCACTAAACCCTTGCGCTCAAAAATAATAACCTCCACTTGATAAAGGCTTTGCGCGCTCGCTAAGGCGCTCAGGCTTATACCTAATATCAACAGCGTGACACGGGAAAAATTGCGGTGCATAGGAATTCCTCTGTCGGGCACTAATCGCGGGCGCCGAGGGCTTTAAGGGTGTTTTCGGTGGTGATTAAGCGCTCTTGGCTGGTTTCCATATCATAGTTAAAACGCAAATGCGTGGCGCCATCAAATTTATAATGCTGGGGTTGGGATTGCACTAATTTTACTAATAATAAAGGGTCAATCTGAGTTTTAGGGCCAAATTCAATACGGCCAAATGAGCGATTGGCTTCAATTTTTACAATACCTAACTGCTCGCACTTAATTCTTAAGGCCGCCACCCGCAATAGGTTTTTAGCAGGCTCAGGTAGAAGGCCGAAGCGGTCAATCATTTCAATTTGCATATCGTCTATGTCCCGCGGGGTTTTTAAACCTGCCATACGTTTATAAAGAATTAACCGCGTGTGCACATCCGGCAAATAATCATCCGGCAATAAAGCTGGGATACGCAAATTAATATCCACTGGGGACTGGGGCGGTTCATCTAAATTTATTTCTTTGCCTTCGCGTAGAGCTTTTACCGCTCGCTCCAGCATATCCATATAAAGGGAAAAACCAATGGTTTGAATTTGCCCACTTTGATCTTCCCCCAACAACTCCCCGGCGCCGCGAATTTCCAAATCGTGGGAGGCAAGGGTAAAACCGGCGCCTAAATCCTGCGCCTCCATAATGGCGGTTAGGCGTTTATGGGCGTCTTCGGTCATGTTTTTAGCGTTCGGCGTGAGCAGATACGCATAGGCCTGGTGGTGAGAGCGCCCTACCCGGCCGCGCAATTGGTGTAACTGGGCAAGGCCAAACTTATCCGCGCGGTCGATAATAATGGTATTGGCATTGGGTACATCAATACCGGTTTCTATAATGGTGGTACAGAGCAACACATTAAAACGCTTGTGGTAAAAATCCGACATCACCTGCTCAAGCTCGCGCTCGCGCATTTGGCCGTGGCCGATTTGAATGCGCGCCTCAGGAATTAACACCGCTAAATCCGCAGCGGTTTTTTCAATGGTTTTAACTTCATTATGTAAAAAATACACCTGGCCGCCGCGCATAATTTCCCGCAGCACCGCCTCTTTAATGGTTTGCTCATCGCTTTCGCGCACAAATGTTTTAATGGATAACCGCTTAGCCGGTGGCGTGGCGATAATCGATAAATCGCGAATACCGTTCATGGCCATATTAAGGGTGCGCGGTATGGGTGTGGCCGTCATGGTGAGAATATCAACCTCGGCCCGTAATGCTTTTAAAGCTTCTTTTTGCCGCACGCCAAAACGGTGTTCTTCGTCGATAATTAACAGCCCTAAATTCGGCGCTTTAACTTCTTTGCTGAGTAATTTATGGGTGCCAATTAATATATCCACTTTGCCACTGGCGAGCCGCTCGCGCACTTCTTCGGTTTCTTTGCCGCTGCGAAAACGGGATATCACATCCACATTAACCGGCCAATCGGCAAAGCGGTCTTTAAAATTTTCATAGTGTTGTTGTGCCAACAGGGTGGTGGGCACCAAGACTAAAACCTGTTTGGAATTTTGCGCGGCGATAAAGGCTGCCCGCATGGCAACTTCAGTTTTGCCAAACCCCACATCGCCGCACACTAGCCGATCCATGGGTTTTGCGCTGATTAAATCCTGCCGCACCGCATTAATTGCCGCTTCTTGATCGGGAGTTTCTTCGAACGGGAAACTGGCAGCAAATTGTTGATAGGCCTCTTCTGGATCTTCAAATGCAAAACCTTTGCGCGCTTCGCGCTTGGCGTAAATTTCTAACAATTCAGCCGCCACATCGCGAATTTGCTCGGCGGCTTTGCGCTTGGCTTTGGCCCAAAGCTCACCACCTAAACGGTGCAGAGGCGCGTGATCGTCATCTGAGCCGGAATAGCGGCTAATTACATGTAAATTGGCCACCGGCACATATAACTTGGCCTGTTCGGCGTATTCCAGCACTAAAAATTCCGCTGTTTGGCCGTCCACTTCAATACTTTGTAAACCTCTGTAGCGGCCCACGCCGTGGTCAATATGCACCACCGGCGCATCCATTTTTAGCTCGGTGAGGTTTTTAATGATGCTGTCGTGGTCATCCTGGGCCTTACTGCGGCGGCGTTTTTGCTGAATGCGCAGGCCAAATAATTCCGCCTCGGCAATCACGCGGATGTGCGGCAGATTAATACCGCTGCTTAAATCGGCGAGGGTAATGGCGTATTGGCTATTGCCTTGGCTAAAAGCAAAAATGGAATCCACTGCAACCGGTTTAAAGTTTAATTTTGCCAGCTGATCCAACACCGCTTCCCGGCGGCCCGATGTTTCTGCACAGAATAAAATGCGCTGATTGCTTTCGGCTAAAAATAACTCCAGCGCCCCCAAAGGCTCAATGGCGCGGGCGTCAATGGCCAGATTGGTTAGGCTCTGCAAGGGCAAATTGGCGTGGCCGGCCCGCTCAGCGGCGGGGGCGGCTAGCAGGTTAATACGGCTTAAGGGTTTAAGGCCTGCGTAGAATTCTTCCGGGCTTAAAAATAATTGCCGGGGCGGCACCAAGGGCCGCAGGCGATCCCCCTTGCGGCTTTCATAGCGGCCGGTGGCATCGACCCAAAACTGCTCCAGGCTTAAATCCAAGTCACTTAACACATAGGTGCAGGTGTCCGAGGGCAGGTAGTCAAATAGGCTTGCCGTCTCGTCAAAAAACAGCGGCAGATAATATTCCACACCGGCTGGAGACAAGCCTGAGGCCACATCCTGGTATATGGGGCAGCGGCGCGGGTCGTCGCTGTTGAACAATTCCATCCAGCGGTTTTTAAAACGGGTTACCGAAGCGCGATCAAGGGGGCACTCTTTGGCGGGCAGGAGTTCAACGCATTCGATGGTGCCAGTGGTGCGCTGGGTTTCCGGGTCGAAGGGGCGCAGGGTTTCCACTTCGTCATCAAATAATTCAATGCGGTAGGCGATGCTGGCACCCATGGGAAAGATATCCAATAGGCCGCCGCGAATGGCGAACTCGCCGTGTTGGTACACCGTGTCCACATGGTTGTACCCCGCCTGCACCATCTGCTCCCGCAGGCGTGCCAGGGGCAATTTTTCCCCAACTTTAAGTACCAGGCTGTTGCCCAGAATGTAATTTTTAGGGCTCAGCCGCTGCAGCAAGGTGCTAACACTGGCCACCACCAATACCCGCTCGCCCTTGGCCAGTTCATACAGGCTACGCATACGGGTGGAGATGATGTCTTGGTGGGGGGAAAAATTATCGTAAGCGAGGGTTTCCCAGTCGGCGAAATGACTGAGTTTGGGGGCATTAGGGCGATCCTTCAGGAATAAAGACAATTCCAGCTCAAGCCGATAGGCATCGGCCATATTGGTACAGATCACCAGGCCGCTGGAGGCTTGTGCACAGGCGGCCTCAGCTATGGCCCAGGCCCGCCCGCTGCCCTGGGCATTGCCCCAGGTAAGCTTATCGCCGATTTTTTTAGGCAAGGAGGGGGCAACAACAAGAGAAGCTGTACTCATGGCGAGGGTCTTAGGGCCGGGAAAACGAGGGCGGCATTCTAGCAGGAAGCTCCGGCCTATTTTGGCACTAGGGGCAGCCCCTGGGTGGCGAGCATCAAATCAAACACTTGCCGGGTTGGAATATGGAATCTAATTAATTGATACGCTTAAAAAACCACGTAGGCCGCCTTCGAGTATTAGGAGGTGGTTAAATGACCGGCGAAAAAAAACCCAGGTAACCTGGGTTTTTACAATTATGCCTGTCGCCCTAAATTAAAGGCAGGCTACATCATCCGCTTGCAAACCTTTCTCCCCTTCGTGCACTTCGAACTCTACTTTCTGCCCTTCGGCTAGGGATCGGTACCCCTCGCCGCGGATATTGCGGTAGTGAACAAAGATATCGTCCGTAGATTCTCCACGCGTAATAAATCCGTACCCGCGCGCGTTGTTAAACCATTTGACCGTACCTAATTCACGAGTCGCCATACTTCCGTACCTCATCTTTATTATTAAAATTAAAACCTAGTTTCATCAAAAGGAATGAAGGCGACAAGCCTGTTTAGCCGCACCCCTTCCCTACTAAAGCAGTGGAAAAATAGGATAATTTTTTACACTTGTCTACAGAATGACTGGGAAACAGGTTAATTGACGCGCCAATTTGTTTATCAGCGCCACAAAATAAGATATGAATCACATTTTAAAAGTGATACTAATCAACAAAAAATATCGAAGCTGGAAACTTTTTCGACAAAATTGCCAGCCAGCCACTATTTGCTGCCCCAACGAACAATACAAGGCAATGAATCAGGCCAAAACTCATGCCAAACTCATACCCCATGCCCCCGTGGAACAACGACATAGCCGCAATGGCGGCGCTGCCGTTTGTGTGCGCCGCTCTCGGCATCACGCGCGCGCCTATTACCCACTTGCCCTACCCCCGAGGCGGGCTCAGTTTGCCGCCATCTAACACGCAAACATTCCCCTCGGCCCCAAAAGCCTCTAAGATGCGCCCTTTTTTGCAGCCACGCCCATGCGCTCAGCCAGACGATTGCTCTTCACACACGCCATTGTTGCCTGCGGCTGGTTCAGCCCCCTAGGCGATCTACAGGCGGCCCCCTGGGCGGAACCCAATGACCGGGCGCTGCGCCATGCCATTGAAGTGCTGCGCGACACTGGCCTGCTCACCGGGCCGATCACAGCCTGGCCCATACCCTGGCAAACACTCGCAGAAGCGCTCGATAAGTTGCCGCCCCACGAACTCACTGAGCAACAGCAACAGGCGGTCTCCCTCCTCAACGGTGCGGTGCGCAATGCCGACCGGTTTAAAATCACCAGCCAAATATCCACTGCAACCTACCCCCGCGCTTTGGGTGGCTTTGGTGATACGGAACGGGAAAAATCCGCCGCCGCCATATCCCTTGAGGCCATGGGGGAAGTATTTGCCATTAACCTCTCCGCAACCTACAGCTCAGACGCCAGCGATGGCGACACCTGGCGTGCAGACAATAGCTATTTAAGCGCCCGGGTGGGCAACTGGGGCCTGGGCATAGGCGCGCTTGAGCGCTTTTGGGGGCCGGCGTGGCAGGACAGCTTGATTCTCTCAAGCAATGCCCGCCCCTCCCCCGGCCTGTTTATCCAGCGCCTCTCGCCGGACGCATTTGAAACCCCCTGGCTCAGCTGGCTGGGCCCTTGGCAATTGACTACCTTCGTCAACCAACTGGAATCGGCGCGGGATTACAGCCATACCAAATTCTGGGGGCTGCGCATTACCCACAGCCCGTTCAGTTTTTTAGAGCTTGGTTATAGCCGAACTGCACTGTTCGGTGGCACCTCCCGGCCTGAGTCCTTAAGTGTCATTACCGACTTACTGCTGGGCCGGGATAACCGCGGCGGTGATGGCATTGCCGATGACGCCTCCAACGAACCGGGCAATCAACTGGGCGGCTTCGATTGGCGGGCGAGCGCTCACTTGGATAATTACAGCGGCGCCTGGTACGGACAGGTCATCGGCGAGGACGAGTCCGGCGGCACCCCCTCCCGCAATATCGGCACCATGGGGCTTGAGTTGGCAACCGCTACCGCTACCATCAGCCATCGTATCTGGCTGGAGGGATCCAACACCCTGATGCGCTTTGACCGCGATGGTATGGCCAACGGCACCTACGAACACGCCATTTACACCAGCGGCTACCGCTACCACGGCCGCAGCATGGGTGCCAGCAGCGACAATGACTCCCAAGTGTATAGCCTAGGTGGCTTACACAGTTTTGAAGACGGCGACCTCATCACCTGGCGTTTGGGCAAGGCTTATCTCAACCGGGATGGCAGCAATGCTCCCTTACCCGGCGGCAACCCCTTAAGCGAGCGGGCATTAACGCTGTTAATAGCAGATGCTAGTTACCAACATTCTTTATCCGAGACCAGCCAAATCATTGTGGGCGGCCAATACCTTGAGCAGCCCATCGACGCGCGCGCGGATGTGCTCGACTCCAATGTTTACATAACCTTAAAAAGCTACTGGTAAATGACCAAACCTAACGGACCCTCTATGAAGTGTGTTAAATACGGCCTTTTGATCCTGCTGATGCAGGCGGGCAGCTGCCTTGCCGCCCAGCAACTGATGCCATCGCCAGCCCAAATCGAACAATTTAAATCCCTCTCGGCGGAGGAAAAACAGGCCCTGGCCCGCTCGGTGGGTATCGACCCAGCCAGCATTAGCACTAACAGTGCGCAGCCGCAAATTCGGGAACCCGAAGCGGCCCCGCGCGCAGCTCCCGACAAAAAACAAGCTCCAGACGCCGCCAAAGCCAAGGACGCCAAGGTTAAGAACATAGGCGACAAAGACGCCAACCTAAAAAGTGTTGAGTCTTTGGAGGATGAAAGCCTCAATGAAAACCCAGTCGTTGATGTGAAAAAACCCGCCAAAGATCAAACCGTCACCCTAAAACCCTTCGGTGCCGATCTGTTCAGCAATGGCCCTACCAGCTTTACCCCCGCCTCCGATATTCCTGTGCCTGCGGACTATGTTATGGGCCCTGGCGATAACATAGTGATTCAACTGTATGGCAAAGAAAACAACGCCTACTCCCTTACCATCAACCGCGAAGGCCAGGTGCAATTTCCTGAGATAGGCCCCGTTAGCCTCGCCGGTTTGAGTTTTAGCCAGGCGCAAACCGTATTAAATGAGGTGGTAGAAAAACAAATGATC
>DAOQGS010000039.1:0-13064 GCA_035338675.1 Cellvibrionaceae bacterium | reverse complement strand
AATCAATTTTACGGCTGTGGCTCCTTAGACTGTAGCGAATGGCATCCAATTGCTCGATAGTGTAAATATCAATTAATCCATTTGAATCGCTATCGGCATCCGTTACACCATCGTTATTATCATCCGTATCCACATTATCCAAAATGCCATCTTTATCTGCATCGGGTACATCCGTGGTTATTTCTTCCGCAGTTAATGGACCGTGGCACACCGGGTCGCAGTATTCTCGGTAGCCATCTGGAATGCCATTTTTGTTTTCATCAACAGCAAAGCGCCGATCCGATGGAAATGCATCCAGATATAAACCACTTTGCGCCTGGCAATTTACATCGCAGCCGCTAGTCCAAAAATCAGGCGCGCCGTCCGCATCCGTATCCACCGATGCGGCGAAATTTGTAGGCCACACATCAAGCACATCAACAGCACCATCACCGTCATAATCGCCACTGCTTGGCGCAGCGCAAAAAGCGCCTTGGGCACAGGCTAACAAAACCAATAAACGAAGAATTTTAAACATAAGCGTAATCCATAATGAAATTCCAATGGTTGTATCAATGGGGTTAATACAGGCGTACTGGTAACAACAAATCACCCCCTTAACTTGCACCTACTGCGAGTGACTACTGGAGGTAATAACGGTTAACAGGGGTACGAAGTGGAAGGGCGGGAAGTTGCGGCGATGGGAAGAAGGAGGCTGGATGTGTGAGGCGGTTGGCAATTGGCAGGCTGCTGAACGAGGTGCTTCAACCAAAGCAATGCGCGGCCTTAGGTCTATCAATTCCACACTTTTGGCATTGGCTAACCTAAACTACGAGCAGCCCTTATTTTATCTTGCCGGATAAGTTAAATTAGCGCACCTTCTTATTTTAACTTGGAGCCCCCATGGAGCGCGGTATCACCGGTCGCTACCAGAGCAGTATTGCAGGCGGCATCGCCTGCCAGGCATTTATCCCCGAGCCACTGCCGCCTAAGCCCCCTTTGCAGTTGAATGAAAAGCTGCAAAGCCGCATCAATTTGGCCATGTTAGCCATGGGCCGCCTGGATGCGATCAGCACCCTACTGCCCGACGCCCACTTATTTTTATATAGCTATGTGCGCAAAGAAGCGGTGATGTCCTCGCAAATAGAAGGCACCCAGTCCTCCTTAAGCGACCTTATGCTGTTTGAAATGGAAGGCTCCCCAGGTGTACCCATGGATGATGTGCAGGAGGTGTCCTGTTACGTAAACGCCCTCAACCTTGGCGTACAGCGCACCAATGAAGGCTTCCCCATCAGCTTTCGCCTGCTCAGCGAATTACACAGTGCCTTAATGACGTCAGGCCTTGGCATTAATAAAAGCCCCGGCGAATTTCGCACCAACCAAGTGTGGATTGGTGGCCACCGGGCGGACGAGGCGATATTTGTCCCCACGCCACCGCAAGAAATAGCCAACTGCTGGGCAGACCTAGAACGGTTTATTAACGACCTGCCCGAAACAACAGACCCGCTGATCAAAGCCGCCCTTACCCATGTGCAATTTGAAACCATCCACCCATTTATGGATGGCAATGGCCGCTTGGGGCGCATGTTAATTCCATTAATTCTGGTATCGGCAAAAGTGCTGAAACAACCGCTGCTGTATTTATCGGTGTTTTTTAAAAAACATCGGCAGGTTTATTACGAGCGATTACAGCAAGTGCGGCTAACCGGGGATTGGGAAAATTGGCTGCTGTTTTTTGTGGATGCCGTCAGCGCAACTGCCACCCAAGCCGTGGCCACCGCACAACAACTCTACGCCCTGCGCGAGCAACACCAACAACAGGTAATGGCATTGGGCCGTATAGGCCCCTCGGCGCAACAGGTGTTAAATGTTCTATTTGAAAAACCCATCGCCAACATCAACACGCTTGTGGCCCTCAGTGGCTTAACCCCCGCCACAGTGGGTAAAGTGATGGATAAACTCAGCCAACCGGAACTTGCGCTGGTGCGCGAATGTACCGGGCAGAAACGTAACCGAATTTATGCTTATTCGGCTTATATAGATATTTTGAATCAGGATTTGAATTCCCTATAAAGATAGGGTGCAAAAGCACCAGAGGCCTTGCGAGATGATATGCAATGAATTACAGCGATTCAAAATATGTGTCTTCACAACGGAAGCATGGTCTGCACCAACGAGCAGCCATACAGGAATCAAATGTTATGGTCGATGTGCGCATTCTTCGCAGAGAAGAAACAATGCGCTTATAAATTTGTCACATATCTCCCAAGAGCCATGGTTACCTATCAATTAAAACATTAGCAAGGGCACATTAGAATGAAATTGATAGCCGAAAAATATAGAACCATTAAACCAACTATTAATTATTTGAATGACCCTATAATAATTACCCAAGCATGGAAAAAAACCCACGGATATATTCGAAGCTTTAACTGGTATGCCGACACTCTAGCCTTGGATATTTCGGCTCTAGGGATTGAAGAGAATGCGCATAAATGGGCAGAGCAGATAAAAAAAGGAAGCTTACTGCACCCTATTGAGTTAGTGCCCGCCGCAAAAAGCGAGCCTTGGATAGTTGATGAGGTTAAAGGTTGGGTTCCAAAATCCAGAGACGACAAGAAGCCCCCTCTTCGACCATTAGCACATATAACTATCCGAGATCAAACTTGGGCTAGCGCAGTAATGTTATGCTTGGCTGACGCTGTTGAAACGGCTCAAGGTGATTGCAGCAACACCAATTTTAGCTTCAAATCTGCGCAAGAAAATAAAGTTTATAGTTATGGCAATCGCCTAGTTTGTGATTGGCAGGACGAAAGAGCGTGGTTTCGCTGGGGAAATAGTGATACCTATAGAAAATTTTTTACCGACTATCAAAATTTTATAGAAAGACCAATAGCAATAGGAAAGCAGATATCAGAATCAAGTGCTGACCAAGAAAACGTGTACGTAGTCAGTTTTGACCTTTCAAAATTCTACAACAAAATTGACAGAACCGTTCTCATAGAGCGATTAAAAGCATTGTCACGCGAATATGGGAACGACTACGATGATATGTTCTGGCAGGCCGTTGCAAGAATTACCAATTGGCAATGGCGCGATGACTCTCTAAAATATGCCAAAAAAATCAAAGAATTTTCTACTGAGCTCGGACTACCTCAAGGTTTAGTTGCCTCAGGTTTCTTTGCGAACGCATACCTCGTCGAATTCGATAGGGCAATTGGCGAAAACATTAACAGATACATCTCATCCAATTTATCAATTACTCTTCATGACTACTGCCGCTACGTAGATGATTTACGGCTAGTGATACACAGCGAATCAACAGATATTGCAGCCCTTTCCGACGAGCTAAATATTTGGATTGGGAAAATCTTTAAAAAAACTGGAAACAAAGCTTTAAGCATAAACCCCAAAAAAACAAAAATAACAAAACTTTCTGATCTGGATAATGCTGGGAGCATATCCAGTCGAATCAAGATGATTCAGAGCGAGCTTAGCGGCCCTGCTGACAGGGACATACTTGAAAGCTCTTCTGGGCTGTTAGAAGGCCTATTGAATATAGAAAGCGATACAAAAATTGATCTTGATGCATTAAAAGAAAATAAAAAATCAGATATAAAACTAGTTCAGCTAACCCAGTTTGACCATGACATACGTCCAGACACCTTGAAAAGGTTCGCAGCAAACAGGCTCGAATCCATAATGCGAAGCAAACGAAAAATTGACGCGCACAGCAATGAAAATGCAGATGCTGACTATTTTATAAAAAGTGACAACGAAAGTGAGTTGCTCGCCAAAAAACTGATACTAGCTTGGATGAAAGACCCTTCACTTGGACTGGTCTTGCGGAAAGCGATAGAAATATTCCCAAATCCAGATATGTTTGAGCCTGTGATCGAGGCCATTTACTCCCGCAGCACTTATGGAAAACACGCAAATAAGATTACTTGTATCTTGATGGATTATCTATTGGCAGATCTCTTCCGCTGTGCTGCTGATTTTCATGGCTATTTTCAAACAGTGTCATACCCCAATTCAGCAAATCCATCTGGAATTCTAGAACTTATATCTCGCTTTGCTCAAAAAACAACCTCAAGCAAAAGCAGCAAGAAATTTGTAGCTCGGCAAGCTTTAATGCTTTTGGGTGTTCTAAATAAACCCATTTTAGTGGAACGATTTGAAGATTCCATTCAACAAACATTGCATGCCATTTTGGCTGGAAGCCTCCCTAAAAGATTTCAACAAGAGACCATTGCTTTATTTGAAGTAGCATCCCAAATCACTGACAATACAGATAGTTATGCATCGATATTGATTGAGCATATCGAAAAAACCGGAACAGATAAAATTAATGCAATTATTCCGTTCGCGAAAAGAGGGGGGCCGTTTTGGCTATCGCTCTGGAAGATTTTAGATAAACGAGAAGAATTACTTGATGTAAAAGAACAATTACTTTGGGCCAAACCTTCAAGTTTCGTAAAACGCAGCGCGTCCAAGCAAAGATTGGCGCATATAATTTGCTCTGAAGAAAATGGTTTTGAACATGAGGCAGCACTGCTAAAATTAGCAATTGGCCTAGTCAAATTAGCCTGCAACAATCCAAAAGCAATTTCAGCCTCCCCAAATTCAATAATGATCGACAAAGAAAAAATCACGTCATGGATTGAACTTTGGCATAAAGACATAGAAGTCAAATGCATTTTAGTTGGCAAATCATTGAGTGACCCTCGTTTTTCCATTCCCAGCTGGATAGAAACGGTAGATGGCAAGCCAGAAAAAGAAAGAGCAATCATATATTGGGTTGGATCTATACTTCGCGCATCAGTCTTGGGCGGTGTGGATTTCACGGGAAATCGATGGAAAAAGGGAAAGACGATCACTTATAAAGGACTACGCACCAGCTGGTACAAGCGAAGAATGGGGATGATGCACTCTCCAGAAAAAATTATTGGTGAGTTCGCCACAGTTACCAGCTGGTTCTCTGAATTATTAATGGTGAGCTTGCAGTGGCCAGGATTTCAATCATCCTATGTCAGCAATCTAGACATAGGAGAAATTGCCAGTTTGGAAGATTTTCTGGTGTGCCTGAAATCTCGATTAAAAAAACTAAATGATATGTATTGTCGTTCTTCATACTTACCATTATTACCAACCCGTATAGATCGCCCAAAAAATGACAAAGATAATTTTAGATTGGTCACCGTTCAGCAATTACTTCCAAAAACAAATGACTTCTCCCTTGCAGATCCTAAGCTAAATAATCCTATCACTCGCGCAAAACATCGCGAACATATCATGGCAATCTGCCAGCTCACATATAAAACTTTAGAAGCCAAGCTCGCTACAGATACTGACAAAAGTAAGCCTGCAGCTGACTTAATCGTATTCCCTGAGGTGGCTATACACATAGACGATCAAGACATTATCAAGCGTCTTGCAGACAAAACACAGTCAATGATTTTTGCCGGTCTTGTTTTCACAGACCACAATGGAAAATTAGTAAATATTGCCAGATGGTTTATTCCGCATTACAAGGAAGGAGCTCGCCAATGGATAATCAGGGATCAGGGCAAACAATATATGACCCCAAATGAAAAACTTTTAGGAGTTGAAGGCTATCGACCTTGCCAGCATTTAATTGAGGTACACGGTCACCCCGAAGGTCCATTTAAATTATCAGGTGCTATTTGCTATGACGCAACCGATATTAGTCTTGCTGCAGATTTAAGGGACAAAACGGATTTATTCGTGGTGGCCGCACACAATTCAGACGTTGCCACTTTTGACAGCATGGCTGCCGCGTTACATTTCCACATGTTCCAACATGTAGTCATTACAAATATCGGCGAATACGGTGGAACCACAATTCAAGCACCATTCAAACTTCCTTACCATCGCCTCATTTGTCATGTTCATGGGAGCAATCAGATATCTATTAATATGGCAGATTTAGATCTTGCAGCATTTAGACGAAACACAAAAACACACAAAGAAATAAAATCAAAGCCAGCGGGTATAAAAAATAGATAAATCAACCAGCACAAATGGAAAATCGGAAATCCGAATCACCTTTCCGACCCAAACAATATGCACACCAACCCAATTAAAAGCACAAAACTCAATAATGACCAAAACGACACCAGCTTCCCAAGAGCCAAGAGCCAAGAGCCAGAAAAAACCTTCGTTTAGATATAGAGAACCCAGTTATAAAATTAAAAACAATGATGACAAGCAACCCACAGGATCAACACTAGAAAATGGTACGCGACAATGACAAACGATTCAAAGCAGCCGTAGTTTATTTGCGCCCATATAGAACGATGTCTGAAATAAAGGAAACTTTGCAACCAGTAAAACCATGATTCACTTTAAACACCCCCTAAAAAGCTCATTAAAATTACCAATTTGTATTATACGGAAGATAGCCATGATTAAAAACACTCCATATGAATTAGGGCAAATCATTGTGAACACTGACGATTATCGCGATTACATACTGCCGTTTTTGTCTTTGCGCCACCGATCCTATATAACTACGGGCTGGTAATATGAGTCACTTAAGCGCCTTTCACAGCGATATAAAAACCATACTCGAGCAAGCGCGCGGCAAGGCGCGCTCGGCAGTAAATGCTGCCATGGTGGAAGCCTATTGGCTAATTGGCCAGCGCATCGTACAAGAAGAACAGCAGGGCAAGCTTAAAGCCGAATACGGCAAACGCTTGATTGAAGACCTGTCTACTGCTTTAACAAGCGATTTTGGCAAAGGCTTCTCCTACGCCAATTTGTACAACTGCCGCCAGTTCTACCTGACATTCCCCAAACAAGACATTCTCTACACAGTGTGTAGAGAATTAAGCTGGAGCCACCTGCGCTTGATTATGCGCGTGGAGTCGCCGCAAGCCATTGATTATTATTGTAAAGAAGCCAGAGAGCAAAATTGGACGGTACGCCAACTGGAGCGCAACATTAAGAGCCAGAGCTTTCAGCGCCTGCTGTCAACCCAGTCCGCGCAATCTTCCACCTCTGGAACCTCGGCACATCTGGAATTTATCAAAGACCCCTATGTACTGGAGTTTTTGCAACTGCCCGAAACTGGTCAACTAAAAGAAAACAAACTAGAGCAAGCCATTATTGATGAACTGCAAAAATTCCTGCTGGAAATGGGCAAGGGCTTTTCGTTTGTAGCCAGGCAAATGCGCATCAGCACCGAAACCAGTCATTTTTTTATCGACTTAGTGTTTTATAACTATCTACTCAAGTGTTTTGTGATCATCGATTTAAAAACCGGCAAACTGACTCATCAGGACATCGGCCAAATGGATATGTATGTGCGCATGTTTGATGATCTAAAGCGCGGCGAAGATGATAACCCCACTATCGGTATTATCCTGTGCGATAGCAAAGATGAAACCATCGTTAAATATTCGGTGATCAAAGAAAACCAACAGCTATTTGCCTCTAAATATCAACGCATCTTGCCAACTGAAGAGGAGTTAATTGCAGAGATTGAGCGTGAGAAACGCTTAATTAAGGGCAGCGTATGACCCTACTTATCCTCTACACCAGCGAAGATAGCCAGAATCAGGGCAACAGCGCGCGAACCTTAGTGCCGAAACAGCGTTGAATGGAATATCAGCTATCAACAGTAAACCAATGGTTACCTACGGCGACAACCGCCAAGCTGACCTCGGTTGCAACTATCAAGGAATCCTTGACGGTTCAAGGCGAGCTGGGTTTCCACCACGTCTATGCGTAACTTGACCGAGGACGCGACAGGAAAGACGCGACACTCACCCAAAACTCCCGAACAATTATTGATTTGCAACTTTCGCTTGGTTGCTCACCCAAAAAACCCATAACAATAAATAACCCCCAACACCGCCGCCGCCACATCCGCCACCAGCGCACAGCCCAGCGCAATGCCACAACGCCGAATCCCCACCGAACCAAAATACACAGTTAAAACATAAAACGTAGTTTCACTACTGCCCTGAATAATACTCACCAACCGCCCGGCAAACGAATCCGCCCCCTGCACACGCATAACATCCAGCATACTGGCCCGCGCGCCGCTGCCGGAGAGGCTTTTTAATATCATGGTGGGCAGGGCATCTACCCAGCGGGCATCGAACCCGAAAAAATTCACACAGGTTTTTACGCCGTGCAAAGCCATATCCAAACTGCCGCTTGCGCGTAACAGGCTGATGGCTAAAAACATGGCGACTAAATAAGGGATTAGTGTCACGGCGGTACTAAAGCCTTCTTTAGCGCCATTGATAAATACTTCGTACACCGGGACTTTTTTAACTACACCAGCCAATAAAAAACCCGCCACCGTAATTAATAACAAGCCTTGGCTAAAATACTGGGAAACCTGCTGCATATACTCGCTGCTGGCGCCGTTAAGGCTTAAGGTAACGGTGGCAATTAACGCAAACAGCCCTGCCCCATAGGCTAAAACCACAGGGTGGCGCAGGTTAAGGCGCAAACAAAAGCCCGCTACAATTACTCCAATTAATGTTGCGCTTAGGCTGGTTAATAACAGTGGTAAAAATACATCCGCAGGCTGAGCTGCACCTAATTGGGCGCGGTAGGTGAGTACGCTGACCGGCAACAGGGTTACGGATGCGGTATTAATAATTAAGAATAAGGTTTGTGCGCTGGTGGCCTGCTCGGGGTGGGGGTTGAGGGTTTGTAATTGCGCCATGGCGCGCAGGCCCAAAGGGGTAGCGGCGTTATCCAGGCCCAACATATTGGCGGCAATATTTAAACTCATGCTGCCCATAGCCGGATGGTCTTTTGGCACCTGCGGGAATAAATGTACAAATAAAGGCCGCAGGCCTTTGGAGAGCAGCGCCACTAAACCTGCGGCTTCGGCAATGGCCAATAACCCCAGCCACAAACACAACATGCCGGTAAGCCCTATGGCGAGCTCAAAGCCGAGTTTGCCGCAGTCGATAAGGGCTTGAGTCATGCGGGCTAATACCTGCGCGTCTGCCCCCGTGAGGGCTTGCAGGGCGGCGCTTGCGAGGGCCAGCAGAATCAGGCCGGCCCAGATATGGTTCAACATAAATAGCCCCTGCGGTTTAGGTGCGGCGCTAAAACCCTTATACTTTGCAGGCGCATTGCATTCTCTCTTTTTAAAAGGTTTTTTATGAGTTTACCTCCCTGCCCCGCCTGTAAGTCCGAATTCACCTACCAAGACGGCGGCCTGTATATCTGCCCTGAATGTGCCCACGAGTGGAGCGATGCCCCTGCTGAGGCCAGCGACACCCGCCAAGTGCGCGATGCCTTTGGCACAGTGCTCAACGATGGCGATAGTGTCACGGTTATTAAAGACTTAAAAGTTAAAGGCTCGTCTTTGGTGATTAAAGTGGGCACTAAAGTAAAAGGTATTCGCATTGTGGATGGGGATCACGATATCGATTGCAAAATTGATGGCGTGGGGGCTATGTCGTTGAAGTCGGAATTTGTTAAGAAGGCGAATTAACAGCCTGTGATAGCCATAGAACACGGACGTTTTTTAACTGCATGTTGGTTGGCAAAAAAATAGCCATGAACCACCCCGCCCCTGCGGGGCACCCCTCCACAGGAGGGGAATTTTAGGCCTTACTATATGCATTCCCACGCGGAGCGCGGGAAAGAGAATAACAAGTATGGGGAGATGCAAAAACTGGCGCCGCCATCAGGTAAATTTATGGCCAACGATGCCGGAGAAAAATTCATAGGCATCGGTATCGCCAAACTCGCGGGCTAAAGGCGCCATATAATTACCCGCTAAAAACGCCAGGGGGCGGTTTTTGGTGTTGTTCCATAATTCCACCATCCAATTCCACACCGGTGAGCGAATGTGAAAAAACACCTGGGCGCGGCTGTGATCGTCTTTGCCTAAGCGCTCGGCCACCCGCAACAGGGCTAAAAACTCCTCATATTCTTGAATGCCCGTCATCATTTTATTTTGCTCCGAGCGGTTAACCATGGCGGCAATTTTAATCTGCAGCAACTTAAAACCATTATCCCGCTCCGCCATGGCCGCCTCGCTATCTAAATCCCCTTCGCCACTGCGCAGGCTAATTAAATCCAATACGGATTGTTGCAAGCGGGAGAGCACTTCGTTTTCATTAAAACTGCCCAGGGCTTTTATACGCGGCAGCCACTCATCGGCCATGGGGCCTGCGCTATAGCTGCGCCAGGCGTCGTTTATCCACTGGCTATTTTTGGCCCCCGACTGAAATAAGTTTAATTCGGCCTCTTTAAGCTGGGCTAAATTCATTTGGCTGGTGGTTGGGGCAGCGCTTTGTTTAAACAGATGCGGTAAAAAGCTGCGCAATTGGGTATTGCCCACCCAAAAATACAGCCATGTTATTTTAAGTTTTAGCATGCGCGGAATAACATCGGCCCCGAGGGACCAATGGTACATATCAACCCATTGAGCGAAGCGATTTTTACATACCAACTGCCAATAGCGCGCTTGCGCGCGAATTTCGGGGAAATCTTCTTCCCTACAGGCGCGGGCCAAAATAAACCGAAATGCCGCACGGGCGATATTCTCGGGCAGCCAATTTTTATTAATGCCCTGCAGCCAAATAAATTGCGCTCGCAGGTCTTTATAGGCCAGGGGTTCTGCTTTCATCATGGCGTGAACCAGCATAGTGCCAGAACCAAGTGTGCCGCGATAATTGTTTAATCGTTGCGCAAGCCACTCATGGCCCTGGGATTTTTTATCCCCTTTGGCATGGTGCGCGGCGCGCCAGCCAAAAAATAAAGCACCAGCAAACAGGTCTTTTTGATGGCGGTTATAGGCAATGCGCCCCAGCCAATAACTCACTTTTACCCAGCCTAAATAAATACTGGCTTGTGCAAATAAAGATGGGAACAAAATTAGGCTAGCAATTGAAAACACCACTACTAATGCAATTAAACTCGGAATCGAGAGTTGGTCAAGCACAAATACAGATAAATAAGCAAGAATGACTACTGGAAATAACGTCAGCCAGACCCACACATCTTTCGGAGCAGTTGGCGGGTGTGTATGGTCTTTCACGGCGTTTTTATTTATCAAAAATCGCACTATTAAAAATATCGCGATTATAAGACCGATCCCGCTCACGGAAATATCCTTAATAACGCACGCATCATCAAACAGCCTAAGTATTTCAAGCCTGTAGGCGGATTAGTACCATAGTGAGCCTGGCCGCAGGTGTGCAGGAAACGAATAATAATTGCGATGATTACGCCTATGCCACCTGCCATTAAGGAGTCCTTAAAATTTCACGCCAATCTAACTTTGGTTTGGTATCAACCTGTTGAGTTGGCGCCGCCGCCTGCACCTTAGCTGGCATATACCAAAATTCTGCCAGTGCACGTTGGTCTGGGTTGGTGAGAATGGCGCGAGCCTCCCGCAGGAGAAATTCATCTCGCGGGCGCAAGCCCAGCGGGGTCATATAATTTTTCGCGTTGGCAATATTTAATTGCAGGCTGCCGGTAAATTTTTGAAATGCCCGCTCAATACTGCGGTTATCCGCCGCCGGGTCCAGCTCCAGCACCCAAAATGGCCAGGCTGAAAATAGGGGTGTACTGGCAAATTCAGCGCTCATAGTGGCTTAAAACTCAGGTTTATTGTTTGATAGGCGCAAAAAAACCTGAACATTATTGAATGCCAGACTGGTGATTTTCCTCGCCCGACAAACGCTCATCAGGAATTAAATTCCACAATTGGCGCACACAGGATTCAATAGCCGCCAGGTTGGAATCCGCCAAATAACGGCGCCCCTCCGCCGCTAACTGATTGGCTTTAGCCAAATGGGTGGCCTCGTGTAAGCGTGAGCACACGGCGTGGAATTGATCAATCCAAAAGTCCGGGTTGCGCCTATAAGCGGAATTAAACAAGTTGGACATCTGCTCAATTAAACGCTCCACCTCTTGCACGCGTTTTAGCTCAATCGCTTTATTAAAACGCACTTCGCAGTCGGCAAGCATTTTCTTTTCCACCTCGTTGCCGTATTGATCTACCTGGTGGCGGGTATTTAAATAAACAATTTCGCATTCGCGCATCAGCTCTTCTAATTGATCGCGACTTTCAAAGGTTTCTAATTCCGCTTCCACCTCCATCAAATTGCGCTGGGCGCGCAGGGCTGCGTCTTGATCACCGCTGGCTAATAACAGGTCTTTATTCACGCCGTGTAATTTTTTCGCCAATTGATCCAGCACACTTATTGCGGCTTGATCCCGCCGGGCGAAGGCCTCCCGCTGTTGTTGCAATAAGCGCGCTTGCACCTGATTAAAACCCACCTGCAAAGCGGTGGGATCGGCGCTGGGGGTTAGAATTTCGGCAACGCTGGTGATGAGTTTTTTCTGATCCACAATTAAAGCGCTGGCCTTTAAATTACCGCCGCGATCCACCTCAATGGTAATTTCAATGGGCGAGCCCGCCGGTAATTGCTGCTGCAATTGCGCTGCGGGAATAACCAGGTTGCCCACTTTACGGCAAAAGCGCGCCTGGGCACGCTCACCTTGTACAATGGGAATATTTAATTGCTGGCCGCTGCCGGGCACTAAGGTTTCCGCTGAATATTGTAAAAATGAGCGTTTAGCGGGCAGCGGTGTGCCGCGATCAATAAAACTGCGGCGCTGGCCATTAGCTAAAGCAACGCCAATGGAGCGCGATAGAGGTGGATCGGAAATCGTCAAACCGTGCACAATGGCGATTGTGTCTGGCATGGCGGGGATAACGCCGCCTTTTTTATCCAATAATTTTATTAAGAATTTATTATTCTTCGCCGCCACTAAATACACACTGATAAAAAATACGCCGTTTTCATCCAGCTCAATGGGGTTGCTCTCCCATTGGCCGTCGTCGCGGATTAATTGCACGCGGGCGGGGGCAAAATGTTTGGCATCAAGAATACGCCCCATAATGTCCGGCTGTACATCGGCGCATACACTGGGGTATTGCAGCCATAATTCGCAGGCATTTTTGGCCGTGTGCGCCTGCGCAGTGGCATCTGCCTGTCGCGTGTTTTTAAAACCGATGGTGGCTGCGTATAAAGCGGCGCCGCGTGCAACTAAGGTCATAGGGTCGCCAT